>JBMZST010000040.1:0-10864 GCA_049623265.1 Porticoccaceae bacterium | reverse complement strand
CTGCTGGTGTTTCGCTTTGTGGGTATGCCTGTCTATCGAGTGGAAGCGATCAATATCAAAGTGCTGCTGGAGTCTGTGCTCAACAACAGGGCGACCACCGCCGACTGGGATGTGTTTATAGGTATGCGCATTCATCAAGACCCAGAACTGGATGACATTAGACAGCAATGTGCTATGTTAGCGGAGAGCGAAATGACCGAGCGCAATGGCCGGGTCATATTTTCTGATAAGGGTCGTGCCCAAATCACAGAGATATTGGCTGTATTGGGCCAGCAGATAGAGAGCGGAGCACAGCAATGATTGAGAAAGCATCCCCCATAGCCCGGTTTTTGGTGGTCAGTGCTGCCTTTGTGGTGGTGGTCTCAGGATTGAAAATGGCGGGCCCGCTGTTGGTGCCTTTTTTACTGGCAGTATTTATTGCCATGATTGTGTCGCCGTTATTGGCCTGGCTAAAAAATCATCGGGTGCCGGGCGGCCTGGCCATACTGCTGGTGATAATGCTGATATTGCTGGTGGGACTGATGCTTGCGGCGCTGATCGGTTCATCGATTGAAAATTTCCGTCAGGATATTCCAGTGTACTCTGACAAGCTCTCAGCCATGAGCACCTCTGTGCAGCAGTGGCTGAGTCAGCGCGGTGTTCAGATCGACGCCGAGCAGTGGCAGAGCAGCTTTGACCCGGGCGCTGTGATGAAACTGGTGGGTAGCACATTGGCCTCGTTTGGCAATGTGATGACCAATGCGGTGATGATCCTGCTGACGGTGATTTTTATTCTGGCGGAGAATATGGGTTTTGGAGAGAAGCTGCGGCTGGCTCGCGGAGCTGAGACCTCTCATCAGTGGCTGACGCAATTTTCTGACAGTGTGCACAGCTATCTGGGCATTAAGGCGGGTATTAGCCTGGTGACTGGCCTGCTGATCTTTATCTGGCTGAGTATCCTGGGCGTCGACTATGCGGTGCTCTGGGGTCTGCTGGCCTTTCTGCTCAACTTTGTTCCCACGGTGGGCTCATTTATTGCTGCCGTACCTGCGGTATTACTGGCTGTGGTGCAACTGGGCTTGTTGCATGCGGGCCTTACGTTGGCGGGTTTTGTGGTGGTCAATTTGGTGATGGGCAATGTGATTGAGCCACGCTGGATGGGCCGGGGTCTCAACCTGTCGCCACTGGTAGTATTTGTGTCATTGGTGCTCTGGGGCTGGGTGTTTGGGCCCGTGGGTATGCTGCTATCGATTCCACTGACTATTATGATCAAGATTGCCCTGGAGAGTCAGGAGGATACGCGCTGGATTGGCATTATGCTCGGCGCTGCTGAGGGCTCGACGAATTCCCCATCTGAGTCTGCCGATGATAGCGCAGCGGAGGCTGATCACTAGCCTCAACGCTGCTTTAACCAATTTTCTTAGACTTCACCCTCGACTAGCTCCTTTTAGCCTGTGATTGATATCACAGTCTGTCCCTATTTCTGTTGCTACTATTTTGCGACCTCTGGCCTTCTAGCCAGTGGCGAGTGAGCAGATACATAGGATGTAAGGTTACAGCAATGGATTCCTGTCCCAGAATCAGGCTTTGCAGCGGTTTTTCCTTAATAGAGCTGTTGGTCACAATCTCCATATTGGCCCTGTTGCTAGGCATAGGTCTGCCATCTCTATCGACGTTTATCCGCAACAACCAGATAACCACCCAGGCCAATGACCTGGTCTACAGCTTCCATATGGCACGCAGCGAGGCGGTCAAGCGCGGTGCTCAGACTATGGAAATAGCCTATGGATAAGAAATGGATAAAGATTTTAATCGCTGGCCTTGGCGCGGTGGTCACAGCACTCTGTTCTCTGTTAGCGGTACATAGCTCGGCCAACGAGCCAAAGCCCGATTGGCAGGGCTATAAAGTGACACTGAGTTTTGTCGACCCTGCAGCTCGCCTGGTAGTTGCTGCTGATCGTGAGCTGTCAGTGCCCCCAAATACCCCCATATTTAATAGCAGCGGTCAGGCCATTGCTATTGCAAACCTGCAGCCGGGACACAAGATTTGGCTGTATCTAGATAGCCAAACCGTCACTAAGTCGCCAGCTCGGGCTGTTTATATAAAACTGGTACAACAATGATTAGTCGCAGGGGGCGTAAAAAGCTGTCACAGGGCCTAAGCCTGATCGAGTTAATGATTGCCCTTGCAGTTATTGCCATTATTTCCTCCCTGGCCTACCCCAGCTACCAGAATCAACTGGCAGACGCTCGGCGGACTGATGCTCAGGCTGTGCTTATGGAAGCGGCTCAATATATGGAGCGCTTTTATACGGAGAACAACCGCTATGACCAGGATACCTCTGGCACAGCAGTGGCCTTGCCGGCACAGCTTACAGAGGCACCCCGAGATGCTGGCACCAAGTTCTATGATATTGCAGTGCAAACAGCGTCAGCCTCTTCTTACAGACTGCGCGCCACACCCAAAAATGACCAGGCCGGTGATGGGTTTTTAGAAATTACCAGCAGCTTTGCCAAGGCCTGGGATGCGGATAATAGCGGCGCTATTGGTGCTGGCGAGGCTACTTGGAATAAGTATTAGGCGGTTTTTGTGATTGCTGATCCGAGCTGATCTGTCGTTCTGGGTATGTCGCTATCTGATGTGGATATGTCGCATATAGGTAACTGGCATCAATGGCTTAATCGACCTTAAATTTCCTGCCAAGCCGTAATACCTTGCCACCACAGGGTATTTATTTTTGTGCTGCGGTGGAACCCCCGCTTTATTAGGTGCAAAAAAGTTCCTGTGCTCAGTTATATTCAGGGCTGTCTTGGCCTTAAAACAGCGATAAATTGTATTGCTTTACCAATATACGTCAGTTATATTTCAAAAGTCGTGTGAGAGTTTAGATCATGCGTAGGGACACGACTCATACAAAAATCATTGAATTTGGTGCCATATTTACGGGTGTTTTGTGAATTTTGGTGCTCGGGGAGTATTATGAAAAAGAAACATCTATCCACGGCGATTAAACTCGCCATGGGCGTGGGTGCGTTTGCTGCATTTATGCCCTTTGCTGGTTCAGCCTATGCTCAAGATAATAGTGCCGACGTTGACGAGGTAATTGTTACCGGTTCTAGAATCAAGCGCAGCACAAATACTGAATCTCAAGAAATCATCACTATCAGCGCCGAAGATATGAAAATCTCTGGTGACGTTTCTGTAGCTGACGCTCTGCGTTCTTCTACACTAAACTCACTGGGTTCATTCCGAGAGTCCTCTGGTAGCAGTGCACAGTCGAATGCGACCATCAACCTGCGTGGTGCTGGTGCTGGACGTACACTGGTTCTGATCAACGGTCGTCGTACTGTTGGTTCTCCATCACTGGGTGGTGGCGGTACAGTTAACCTTAACCTGATTCCGTTCTCATTCGTTGATCGCCTGGAAATCATCGCTGACGGTGCTTCTGCGGTATACGGTTCTGACGCTATTGCTGGTGTTGTTAACGTTATCCTTAAGTCTGGCTATGACGGTATGACTTTCAGTGCTCGTCAGGGTGAGCGTTCTAAAGATGACGGTTCAGAGCAGAGCTTCTCCTTTATGGTAGGTTCTAGCGGTGACCGCTCTTCTGTAACCTTTGGTCTGGAGCACGATAGCCGTGATCCAATCTTCGATAAGGACCGCTCATATACAGCTGCACGTTACAGCGACCTGAACGGCGACGGATTCATCGAAGGTTATGCTGAAACAGAAGGTGTTTCTGTTTACGGTTACACTCTGATCAACCCTGAATACACTGGCGCAGACTTTGACGTCAACGATCGTTCAACTTGGATGGTAACCCCAGGTGAGAACTGTGTTGATGATGGTTCTTTCACCGGTGAAATGATTGCAGATACTGCATTTGGTGTGCCCGATATCGGTTTCTACTGTGGTTACGCCTATGCCAACGTATCGGCCAACCGTGCCTCTATGGAGCGAACCAACGCATGGATCAGCTCTACTTTTGAAGTGAACGACGATATCGAACTGTTCGCTGACGCGGTACTGTCTAACAACGAATCTTTCGGTCGTTACGCGCCTCCTGCAGCGTCGGGTACAGCCCTGGCTTCTGATCCGCGCAACCCGTATGGCCAAGCCGTATCAGGTTACTTCCGCTGGGTAGACATTGGTACTCGTGACAACATTGTTAACGATACCCTGACCGATATTAACCTGGGTATGCGTGCAACGCTGAGTGACTCTCTGAGCTACGAAGCTTACTACACCTACTCAGACTATCGTTCGTCCTCAGTTGGTATGTACTACCTGAGCTACGGTGGTTTCGCTGAGAACGTTGCAGAAGAGATCACTGATTACGATCAGTATGTTGCAAACCTGAAGGCTACCACTCTGAACGACGACCGCATGAATATCCAGAAAGTATTCCTGGGTGTGCAGTGGGATATGTTTGAGATGGACGGTGGTACCGCGTCTTCATACTTTGCGATGGAGAGCTGGGACGTTGATTACCAAGCTCTGGTAGACGCTCAGTCTGAAGCCGGCCTGGTTGGTGGTTCAGCTGGTAACTCTGCAACTGGCGCACGTAGCGTAAGCGCTTTCTCTGCAGAAGCAATCTTCCCAGTAAATGACTGGCTGGAAATTGATACAGCGATCCGTTTTGATGACTACGATGACTTCGGTAATGCAACCTCACCTCGTGTGGGCGCGATCTTTACTATGATTCCTAAGCTGACTCTTAAAGCGTCTTATGGTCAGGGCTTCCGTGCTCCAGACCTGTCAGACCTCTATGGTGCAACTTCGTTCTCAGCTGAATCTGCGATCGATTACTGGGGTTGTGAGCAGGTAGGTACTTCTGCTGACGACTGTACAGCACGTCAGTTTGATACTTACATCGGTTCTAACCCAAATCTGGGTGCAGAAGAGTCTGAAACTCTGTCATTCGGTGGTACTTACGAGTTTATGGATGGTTGGTTCTTTAGCGCTAACTACTTCACTATGACTCTGGAGAACGCTGTTGAATACGTTTCTGCTCAGGACATGCTGAACGTTGACTACAACACTGGCGGTAACAACCCAGCGGTTGACCGTTCAGGTACTCGCACTATCATTTCAGCGGGCTACCAGAACGCCGTTAACGATGTTGAAAGAGCATCTCTTGACTTCGCTCTGAACGGCAGCTTCGATACAGATGACTTCGGTTCATTCACCATTGCTGGTTCTTCAACCAAGTACATGAAGTATGAGTCTGAGACTGTATTCGGTTCTGGCGAGATGGCTGACCTGGTTGGTGTACTCGGCTTCCCCGAGTGGCGTACCAACGGTGCTATCCAGTGGACTATGGGTGACTGGAGCGCCTCTTGGTCTGCCGATTACATCGGTGAGTCGCAAAACACTACTGGTGACGTTAAGTACAAAGGCTACACCACTCACAATGTCGCTGTAACCTACGACATGAGTGACCTGGGTACTGTACGTGTTGGTGCCAACAACGTAGGTAACAAAGATCCTCTGCTTGATAAGTTCGGATCTCAGGTTGATGAGTATCAGTACTCGTTGATCGGTCGTGTTATCTTCTTAGAATACTCAATCGAGATGTAAGCTGTATTCTAAATGCGTTAAGATTAGAGCCCGCTTTTGCGGGCTCTTTTTTTTAGGATAAGAAAAATGGATGCATGGGGAAATTTTTGGGAAAAAGGCCACAGCACAACCTTTGGCGAGTACTACAGCGACGGTTACACCCAAGGTTATATTGCACATTGGTGGACCGCTATTCTCAATTCAAGAGAGACAGGCAAGCTAGATATATTAGAGGTGGGCTGCGGTAATGCCTCCCTGTTACCCTGTCTGCTTGATCAGCGAGTAAAAGGTACCTATACGGGCGTAGATGCCGCCGAGGTAGTTCTGTCTGAGGCGGTCAAGAAACGCGCCAATGCCGAATTAAAAATCAGCTTACAGGGTGGCACCGGCATTGAAAATTTTGAGTCGCAACAGCAATACGATCTGATTGCCTCTGTGTATGGTCTGGAGTATTCGCCTCTGGATCAATCCCTACCGCTATTAAAATCCCTCCTTGCTGCAAAGGGTGAAGCCAATTTCCTAATGCATCATGCCGGTTCAGTGATAACGCAGATGTCTGCCAAGGCTCTGGGTGAGTTTGATTTTGACCTGATGGAGTCTAAGATCGCCAGGCTGCGAGAAATCGATACTGAGCTAAACCAGGCAAATGGCGACCCCAGTCAATTGCAGCAGTCGTCAATTGCGCAACAGGCTCGCGACTCAGTCAATGAGTTTGTATCATCGGTGATGAATATGGAGCCCTCAGAGAGAAATCCGATTCTGGTAGACTTTGCCAGAGCAGTGTTAACATACTTTAAAAAACTAAGGCTCTCAGTAGCTGATCGAGAAGCCTATATCAGTGGTATATTAGTGGACTTCCACAGTTCAAAAGAGCGCTTTCGGCAAATGGTTGAGGTTGCCCGCGACGAACAGCAGATTCAAGCGTTTGAACAGCAGCTGGCGGCGGCTGGGTTCAGCGATATTTCAGTTAAAGCACTTTTAAAAGACGGGGCACCGGTAGCATGGAATATAAAAGCAAAATAATTTTACTGATCAGTGTTTTTACAATAGGCACAGCTCAGGCGAAGGACGCTGCTGACTGCCTTAAGATACAGGACAACAATGCCAGATTATCCTGCTATGATAGAGCATTCGGATTTAAAAGCAGTTTGCCAGAGCGGCCTCAGGTGCTGCCGCAAACCAGGCCTGCAGGAGCGGTTGTTGTGGACAACCAGCAAGCTGCTGCTGTGCCTAGC
Organism: Porticoccaceae bacterium; assembly: GCA_049623265.1. Lineage (GTDB taxonomy): Bacteria > Pseudomonadota > Gammaproteobacteria > Pseudomonadales > Porticoccaceae > HTCC2207. The sequence continues at coordinate 4,090 of JBMZST010000040.1, read as the reverse complement.
TCGCCAGTGCTAATTCGAGCGCAAGAAGCTTACGATCAAGTGGTGGCAGATTCCATCACTATGTTGATTACCAAGGTGAATAAGACCAAGCGTCAAGGAATCTATTTCACCACTAATACCGGCCGCACCTTTAAAAAGGTCACTGACCGCAATATTGCCTTCAGAGTGAATGACCGGGTTGAGTTACAGCCTGGTGTTCTGGGTTCGATCTTTTTGGTCAACCAGGCTGGATTGAGAATTAAAGTAAAGGAGATGAAATAGATGCACAACTTGAAATCAATGATTAAACCGCTGGGAGCGGTCCTTCTGACGTCGGCATTGGCAGTGTCAAATGCTATGGCCGCACTGCCTGAGTCGATTAAAACACTGATGGACGGGTATGAGTTTCGCAACGTGAGTGTCTCGCCCTCAGGCAAATATATCAGTCTGGTGATGAAAGAAGATGAGCGCGGCACATTGGTAATTCTTAATCGTGAAACCATGAAAGTAGAGGAGAGCATTCGCTACGAGGACGATGACAATATCGAAATCAGTGGTGGAAGCTGGGTAGCTGAGAACATCTTCAAATACAGAGTGCTGACAGAATACTCAGAGGGTCGCCGCCCAGGTGACTTTGGTGACCAGTTTATTTTCAATATGGAAACTCGCAAAAACACCAGAATCTGGAATTACAGAGGTACTCTTCTCAACAAGGCTCTGCGCAGCGGTAAGAGAATCTACGGTCGTTTAGATATCCTGTCTTATTTACCCAGTGAAGATAAGAATATTTTGGTCGCGGTGTCTCCGTTTAAGCGAGATGGCGGCGTCAGGCCCACAGTGTACAAGCTTGAACTGTCCACTGGTGATCTCACCAAGGTGATGAATGGTCCCGCCCGTGCAGCCTCGATGTTAACCAACGAAACTGCCGAGACCATTGTTGCCTCAGCACCGACTGAGGATTTCACTACAGAGTTCTTTTTCCGCCGGTCTGGAGATAAAGAGTGGACGGATATAGATATCAACTTGCCCGGCCGCTTTACTGGTCTCAATGTCAGCGACGATGGCAAGTTAGTTTATGGCCTGACCCAGACAGAAGAGGGCCCCAATGCGCCGCGGCTGTTGGTCAGTATAGCCCTGGATACCGGTGTTATGGAGACAGTACAGGATTTTGGTTTTGTTTCTCAGATCTCAGTGGAGTTTGGCGAGGGTGGTTATCCCAGCTATGCCACTTGGATTGAGGATGGGCCAAAGATTCGAATCTTCAAAAAAGACGCAGTTAACACCCTCGTAGCAGGCTTTATGAAAAGCTTTAAAGGTTTTAATGTCGGTCTTACCAGTGTCGATGACAATGAAGAAAATATGGTTTTCCATGTGAGTTCACCAGGTTTGACTGGTGAGTACTACATTTGGGAAAAAGCCAAAGGCAAGGCTCGCTATCTGTTCAGTTACAGCGAAAAGATCGACCAACTGCAGCTCAACTCCTTTACGGCGGTCAACTACGAGGCCAGAGATGGCGTCAAGATGCAGGGTTGGTTACTCATGCCTAAATCGGGCAAACCTAAAGGATTGGTTAACTATATCCATGGTGGTCCCCATGGCCCCTATATACCCTATGGCTTTAACAATTATATGCAGGTCTACGCTGAGTTGGGCTATGCGGTATTCGCGCCAAACTTTAGGGGCTCTGGTGGCTATGGCTATAACTTCGAAAAGGCGGGCTACACTCATTGGGGTACTCGCATGCTCGATGATATGCGTGATGGTGCTGAATATGTGCAGGCAAACTACGATGTGGGTGACAAGGTGTACACTGCCGGCGCCAGCTATGGTGGATACTCCAGTGCCCAAAATGTTGTGCGCCACAACGACTATTATGACTGCAGTATTATTGATGCAGGGTTCTTTAACTACGAGGAACTGAAGGATACCTGGGATGGTCGAGATGGCTTTACCACAGATGCCTTCACCGATAATGCCATGGGTACCAATCCTCAACGCCTGAAGGCTATGTCCCCACTGTACAATATCGACCGCATCAAAGCCCCCATGCTGATTACCCATGGCAAGGTTGATAGACGCACCCCTATTGCTGGTGCCAAGCAGTTTATCAAGGCGCTGGAAAAAACTGATCTGGACTTTGAGTACTACGCCTATGCCAAAGAGGGCCACGGCCTGTGGTTTGTGCCCAACAGGCTCGATCGTTTCGCCAAGGTGCAGAAATTTTTGCAGCGCTGTGATGCCATGCCATCTAAAACCAGCTCCTAGTTTTAGCACCAGAGTTGGATAGAATAAAAAGCCCCGGCAATGCCGGGGCTTTTTGGTTGGGCTGGGGCTGAGTGGTTCCTGTGGACCTTTACAGCATCAAGTCCCTAGAGCTGTCCGGTGGTCTCTCTAAACCTACTCAAAATATCCAGCTTTTTAGGGCTGTCGGCCCAGGCGGCCAATTTTGCATCCAGCTGACCTATTCGGGTTGCTGTGCGCTGATAGAACCCATTGTTCTGTCCAGAGAGTTCCTCGAGCACCTGAGTACTGGCAAGTTCTATGCTGGCAATATCCTGAGGTGTCAGCTCAATCAGGTTAACCAAATAGTTAACCCCCCATTGAATTCTGGTTGCCGGCCCCACAGAGCTGTCCCAAGCCTGTTTATACCAGTTGAGTGCCTCTTGATTATTGCCTAGCTGAGCCTCCAGATACCCCAGATCAGACATCAGGTAGTAGGGGTGCTTGGTGATCGACAAGCTGTCCACCAGCATCTGGCGAGCCTGGTTGATCAGGCCCGCATCAGATAGAGCCTGAGACAGGCTATTAACAGCGCTGTGATACTGGTATTGATCCGCCGCGCCCAACCCCCAGGCTACTCGCTCCTCCAGCCAGTTTAATTGTTTAGCTGTCAGCGTCTGGCCTTCCTCTAAAGCCGCATTTTGTAATAGCACCCAGCCAGAGAGAGCCCGCAGTCGCATAATTAGATTGAGTTCGGTATCAGCTAATATCGCCAGCAGATTGTCCGTTAGCTGCTGACGCAGCGTAATCAATTGTGGGCCCTGGGCAAGAGCAGCTGACAGATCAGCACCGCCATACATTAGGTGGTCTCTATTGGCATTGGAGAGCGCAGCATCGGCCAAAATGGTTTTCAGCTGATCAAAATAAATGGGCTGCCGTGTCAGATCTGGTGCATCAAGCTCGACCCATGCGGTGATTGCCAACAGTTGCAGACGACTTTTAGCCAGGGTTAATGGCTCAGGGCAACTATCTGCCAACAGTTTAAAGAGCCTGTAGCGGTCCTGCGCAGAGCTGTTCTCAGCCAACACCTTACCCCGATCCTGACCCCAGGAGTAATAGGCCAGTAGCTCCCAGTCTGCAGGGCTAATCGACTGCCCAGCCTGCAGAGCTGCCACCAGCTCTGCCACTGGCGTAATGGCATTAATCGCCAGCTCTAGAACCCCCATATAGCGCTGGATATCCATGCCACCGGGAATACGAGTAATTTCGGTGCCCTGTGGCGAGAACAGAATCACCGTAGGGTAGCCATAGACAGAAAACTTTTCTCCGTATAGCTGAGCCTGCTCTGTGTCACCATCTAAATAGACCGGAATAAACCATTTAGACTGGTCAATAAACTGCTGCTGCTTAAAAATAGTCGCCTTAAGCTCATGGCAGGGAGGGCACCAAACCGCACCCCAGTAAAGAAAGATGGGCTTATCCTGGGCTTTAGCTGCGGCAAATGCACTCTCCACAGAGCCCTCAAACCAATCAATGCCGGCCGGCCTGTCCAAGCCTGCCTTAGGCTCTGGAGCAGGTTCACAGCCAACCAATAACCATACCGCCACCACGGGTGCCAAAGCGTGAAGAATACGCCGCATCAAAACCACTCCCAGATATCTATTTATAATTATTGAGTCGACGCCAGCATACCCCAGATAACCAAACACTCAAAGTTGCCGCGACCGCCACCAAGGTTCTTCCCAGCCCTGAGCGCAGAGCGCGAATCCATCGAACCGTTCGATGACTTTCTTACGAACGAAAAAAAGCCCCGGCAACCACCGAGGCTTTTTAAATTATGGTGCCCGGTCTCGGAATCGAACCAAGGACACGAGGATTTTCAATCCTCTGC
>JBMZST010000039.1:0-10872 GCA_049623265.1 Porticoccaceae bacterium | reverse complement strand
CCCTGTTATCGCATATTTACGTATTTAGTCTCAATTGCGGTGTATTTCGCGATCATGACGTTGTAACTTATACGCTTGGATATCTATCTCAATAATATATACAAGGGTAGGTCCACAGTTTTACTATTTTTTTACCTTGGGGGTTCAGCAACATGTTATTTAAAAAGAAGATTCTTTCTAGCAGTGTAGCTCTGGCGTTAGTCGGCTCAGCTATACCTGCCTTTGCTCAAGATGGAGCACAGATTGAAGAGGTTATTGTCGAAGGTGGTATTCGCGCTAGTTTGAAGCGCGCCATGGACATTAAACGTGACTCGGCTGGTGTTGCAGATGCAATCTCCGCTGAAGACATGGGTAAGTTCCCAGATACTAACCTTGCGGAATCTCTGCAGCGTGTAACCGGTGTATCTATCGACCGTCAGCGCGGTGAAGGTAGCCAGGTAACCGTTCGTGGTTTTGGCCCTGAGTACAATCTGGTGACTCTGAATGGCCGTCAGATGCCAACGCACAACGGCACAAACCGTTCGTTCGACTTTGGTGATCTGGCCTCAGAGGGAATCTCAGCTGTTGTGGTACACAAGACTGGTAATGCTGCTGCAGCTACCGGTGGTGTGGGTTCAACCATTAACATCATTACTACCAAGCCTCTGGAAGCCGGCGAAATCGCAACCTTCGGCGCGAAGATGGCTATGGATACTTCTACTGAGACTGGCGACGATGTGACTCCAGAGTTCTCTGGCCTGTACTCAAACACCTTTGCTGATGACACTGTGGGTATTGCTATCAGTGCATCATCGCAGCGTCGTAACAATGCGGTAAATATCGCAAGCATCGGCGGCTGGCACACTAACGCCGGTGACACTGAAGGAACCTGGACCTCTGTTCCTAGCAACGACGCTCAGGTTAACCGCCCGACAGATGCTGCTGCCAACATGTCTATCCCTCAGAGCAACGCCTACAACCTCAGCGAGTATGAGTCAGAGCGTATCAATGGTCAGTTGACTCTGCAGTGGGCCCCCTCTGAGACAGTCACTGCTACCGTTGATTACACTTACTCAGAGTTTGATCTGGACCGCACTTACAGCGATCTGTCTGCCTGGTACAACCTGGGCAACAACGTTCAGTCCTCTGTCTGGGACGATGGCATGATTGCCTCTCCTATTATGTACAGCGAAGCTAGCCCCAACAGTGACTTTGCCATGGGTGTTGGCCACGACGGTGCTAAAACTGAGAATGATTCTTTTGGTCTCAATTTAGAGTGGCAGGTTAATGAGCAGCTGAGCCTGGCCTTTGACTACCATGATTCTGGCTCTGAGCAGGGCGCCAACAACCCCTTCGGCACCAGCTCTCTGGTTACCATGGCGAGCTTTAACCGTGTTCAGACCACTACCTACTTTGACCAGGATATGCCAATTCTGCAGCTGGGCCTGAACTCCGGCGCCGATGGTGCAGACCGTCCTCTGTACAAAGACGATATGATCATCACTGGTAGCGTATTTAGCAACGCATACTCCAAGATGGATATCGAGCAGTCTCGAATCATTGGTAAGTTCGACGCCGACGATGCAACCACTATCGACTTCGGTATTGAGTTGACAGAAGTCAGCAACCGTACCACCAGTAAGTCAGTTGAGCGCGGTACCTGGGGTGGTATTTCAGATCCCGGTTACATCAGCGATATTCTGGTCCGATCTTCTATGGCCAACTCATTCGACCAGGTTTCTGGTGGTAATGACCCACGTCGTCAGACTGAGTACTTCTCAACGACTCTGGAGCAGATTGTTGAGCTGGCTGAAGCTCTGCCACTGCCTGCTTCGCAGACAGTGGGTGACTGTGGTACTGCCTACTGTGCCTCTACGGCTTGGGACGTGGACAAGCGCACCACAGAAGAGACCACAGCTGCCTATGTGCAGATCAACCATGAAACTGAGTTCAACGCCATGCCTATCAGCCTGCGTGCCGGTTTGCGCTACGAGAGCACAGATGTAACTTCTGCGGCTCGTGCGCCTACCTATGACGACGTTTACTGGGAAGGTGGTAACGAGTTCTACCTGGTTCAGGGTACAGATGTTGCCTTTGACAACTACGAGGGCACCTATGATCTGATGCTGCCTAACCTGGATATCAATATTGATCTGAGAGATGACCTGGTTCTGCGTGCGTCGGTCAGTAAGACTGTGACTCGTCCAAGCTACGAGAGCATCAAAGGTGGTGTAACCGTTGACGGTCAGACCTTTAAGTTCCGCGATGCGCGTGCTGCTGGTGGTGACCCCAGCCTGAAGCCTATCGAAGCAGAGAACTTTGATCTGTCTATCGAATGGTACTACGGCGATGCCGACTACCTGTCGTTTGGTTACTACGAGAAGACTGTAGACAACTTTATCGGCAATGGCTTCAAGACCATGGCTCTGTTCGGTCTGAATGACCCAGCCTCTGGTGGTCTGTATGCTGAAACTGCTGCGGCTGAAGGCCTGGATCCAGGTTCTCAGTACACAGCGATTGGCGACGCTATGAGCGCAGCCTTTGACGCCGATGGCAGATACTATGGTACCTCTGCTAACGATCCTCTGACCTTTACTGTGGCCGTGCCCACTAACGAAAAGACCGCTAAGGTTGATGGTATTGAGGTCAACTGGCAGCATAACTTTGGTGAGACAGGCTACGGCTTTATTGTTAACGCCACCATCGCTAATGCAGACGTTGCTTTCGATCCTCTGGCTCTGGAAACCCAGTTTGTACTGAACGGATTGAGTGACTCAGCTAACCTTATCGGCTTCTACGATAAAGGCGGCTTCCAGGCTCGTTTCGCTTACAACTGGCGTGACAAGTTCCTGGCTGGCATTGGTCAGGGTCAGGGCTCATCAGCCATCAACCCAACCAATATCCGTGCCTACGGTCAGTTGGATATCAGCGCAAGCTATGAAGTCAACGAAAACCTCACGGTATTCCTAGACGGCATCAACGTGACTGAGTCTGACTTCCGTGTCTACGGTCGTGAAGAGCTTCAGGTGCTGCAGGCAGGTCAAACTGGTGCACGCTACAACCTGGGTGTTCGCTACACTTTCTAAGTTTTAGAAATTGTAACAACCCGGAGTTAGAAGCCAGAGTTTGCGTCTAATTGGTCGCAAACTTAATAAGAAGCCGCTTAATTTTTTAAGCGGCTTCTTTATTTACGGCGTATATAAAGTAAGATGCAATCTGACAACAACTGCCCCTAGACCGAAGTCACAGAGTCGGGGCCATTCGAAGTCTCTACTTAACTAGCTGATACCAATGACAAAAAACATACATCGAGTTGTTATCGTGGGCGGCGGCAGCGCTGGCTGGCTAACTGCAGGGGTTATAGCTGCAGAGCACAGTGTCGGCTCCAGTTCCGGTGCCAGCGGCGATAGTGACAGCCATGGTTTTCAGCTTATCCTGGTAGAGTCCCCGGATATCAGTACTATCGGTGTTGGCGAGGGAACCTGGCCGTCCATGCGCAGCACATTGCAAAAGATGGGCATTTCTGAGACTGACTTTTTCCGTGAATGCAGTGCGAGTTTTAAGCAGGGAACCCTGTTCGCCAATTGGCTGGGCAATCAGGACCAAGATCGCACAGACACCTATATACACCCCTTTACGGTGCCCCAGAGCTATGCTGATACGAATCTGGCGCCACACTGGCAGCTAATTCGCGATCAGGTGAATTTCGCCGATGCGGTCTGCCCTCAGAGCGCCCTGGCAGAGGGACACCAGGCCCCGAAAAAAATCTCCACGCCCGAATACGCCTTCCAGCTGAACTATGGTTATCATCTGGATGCCGGCAAGTTTGCTGAACTGTTGCGCGCCCACTGTGTGGATAAACTCGGCGTCACCCATATTAAAGGCAATGTTGAGGCCATAAATTCGGCGGACAATGGCGACATCGCCTCGATTTTGACCGACAGTGCAGGTGTTATCGAAGGCGATTTATTTATCGATTGCACAGGTAGCAAATCCCTGCTTCTGGGTGAGCACTACCAGGTGCCTCTGTGCAGTAAAAAACAGTATCTGTTCAACAATACCGCCCTCGCGGCCCAGGTTCCTTACAGCAGCATGGAGGATCCGATTCAATCCTTTACCCTGTCCACGGCCCAGAGTTCAGGCTGGATTTGGGATATTGGTCTACCCAGTCGACGGGGTGTGGGTCATGTTTACTCTGATGCCCACAATACCGAAGAGCGTGCCCGGGACGAGCTGCTGGCCTATATTGAAGCCTCCGCAGGTAAGCAGGCGGGCGACCAGGCTATGGTGCGAAAAATACAGTTTGAGCCCGGCCACAGAGCTGAATTCTGGCATAAAAACTGTGTTGCCATAGGTATGTCTGCGGGCTTTATTGAGCCGCTGGAGGCCTCGGCCCTGGTGCTCGTTGAACTCTCCGCTGCCATGATTGCTGAGCAGTTGCCGGCCAATCGTGAAACCATGGATCTGGTGGCCAAGCGGTTTAACGATAAGTTTCTCTACCGCTGGGACCGCATTATCGACTTCTTAAAGCTGCACTATATTCTCAGTCAGCGCCAGGGTAAGTACTGGGAAGATCACCGCGACCCCGCCAGCATCCCGGACCATCTGGCCGAACAGGTGGCGCTCTGGCGTCACCAGAGCCCCTGGCACCGGGATACCAATCATGTGGATGAGCTGTTCCCTTCGGCCAGCTTCCAATATGTACTCTACGGCATGGGTTTTGAGACTCAGCGCAGTACCACCCAGCGGCGCTCAGAACAGCAAGCCTATAAAATGGCAGGGAGCCTGTTTCAGGAAAACGCCAAAAGAACACAGCAGTTGCTGGCCTCAATGCCCACCAACCGCGAATTGATTAATAAAATACATGCCTATGGGCTGCAGAAAATCTAATCTGCCCTTGCGGCGACAAATTACAGGTCATACAAAGACTAACAGCAGGTAACCGGAGATAGCATGAGCAACTATGTAGTACTGAGCAAGAGCGCCCACAAAAATACCAAGGTGATTCTTGATCGCGGCGAGGCCTATGGTGACAGGGTCAAAATTGCCCTGACCTTTCCTCAGGAATTTAGAAATATTCAGTCCTGCTATCCTATTTTCTTTGTTAAGGATGGCGATACAGGGCAGTTTTACCCAGCGGCTATTTTTGGTTTTGAGGAAAAAGAAAACCTATTTCTCAGCGACCAGGGTTGGGATGCCACTTATATCCCCATGATGATCCGCCGCCATCCATTTTTGATCGGGTTTCAGCCTGGCCCCAATGGTGAAAAGGCTGAGGACAACCCGGTGGTATCCATAGATATGGATAATCCACGGATTAGTGAAGATCAGGGCGAGGCTCTGTTTACCGAAGAGGGCAATCAGACACCCTATCTGGAGGGCGCAATTGCTGGCTTGGAGGCGATTCATGCCGGCCACGAGCACAATAAGGTCTTTATTCAGGCGTTGCTAGCCAATGATTTGCTGGAACCCTTTACCCTGGAAATTACGCTGAACGATGGCTCCAATAACCAGCTACTGGGTTACTACACAATTAACGAAGAAAAAATGCGCGAGTTGGACGGCGATACTCTGAGTCGGCTCAATAAAGAGGGCTATTTACAGGCGATCTATATGCAGATGGCCTCGTTCGCTCGGGTTAGAACCCTCATTGATAAGAAAAATGCGCTGTTACCCCAGGGTGCCTAAACCTTGCTAGAGGTCAGCCATCAGGTAGAGGAGCTGCAGGGTTGCAGGCCAGAGGCCATTCCCGACAGAGTCCTTAACTCGCCGGTTCCCCTGGTGCTCCGGGGTTTGGTTGATAGTTGGCCTCTGGTGCAAGCTGCAAAGCAGTCCGCTGCTGACAGCATTGATTATCTGGCGCAGTTTGACTCTGGTGTGCCGCTAACCGTATTTACTGGGCCGGCCGAAAACCAGGGTCGCGTTTTTTACAATCAGGATTACAGCGGCTTTAATTTTGCCAATCAAAAAGCTAATTTAAGTCAGGTATTTGCTCAGCTTACAGAGCACAGTGACAACAGTGAGGCGCCCATGATCTATGTGGGTTCCACTATGATTGATCACTGGTTGCCGGGATTTCGCGAGCACAATGATTTAGCGCTTAGCGAGCATAATCCAGTGGTGAGTATCTGGCTGGGAAATCGCAGTCGCATTGCGGCGCACTATGATTTCCCCACCAATATTGCCTGTTGTGGCGCAGGGCGGCGCCGGGTGACACTGTTTCCCCCGGAGCAGCTGGACAATTTATATGTGGGCCCGGTGGATTTTACCCCGGCGGGGCAGCCTATCAGCCTGGTGGACTTTGCCGAACCAGATTTCGAGCGCTTTCCGAAATTTGCTGAAGCTCTGAAAGCGGCCATGGTGGTCGAGTTAGAGCCTGGTGATGCGCTGCTGATTCCCAGTATGTGGTGGCACCATATAGAAGCTCTGGAGAGCTTTAATGTGCTGGTTAATTACTGGTGGCGCAATAGTCCGGCGTTTATGGGGCCGCCGCTAAATGTATTGCAGCACGCTATTATGGGGTTGCGAGATTTACCCCAGGAGCAGCGCGACCAGTGGCGTAAGCTGTTTGATTATTATGTATTTAACCCTCAGGAACAGGCTTTCGAGCATATTCCCGAGCAGGCAAGAGGCGTCCTCAAGCCCATGGATGAAGCCTCAGCGAAGCAGATTCGCACAATGTTACTGAATAAATTTAAGCAATAAAAAGCTTGTGGAGAGATAACGTGGCAACCCAGAAAGTGAAAAAGGTAGTGGTCGTTGGTGGTGGTACAGCAGGGTGGATGGCCGCCGCCGCTGTATCCAAGTTGATTGGCAAAAATTTGGATATTTCGTTGGTAGAGTCCGACGAGATAGGCACGGTCGGGGTTGGTGAAGCGACCATTCCCACCATGATTACATTGCATCAGTTGCTTGGAATCAACGAGCGTGAGTTTATGGCCGAGGTACAGGGTACCTTTAAGCTGGGTATTGAGTTTGCCAACTGGAAAAACGTCGGTGAGTCCTATATTCACTCCTTTGGTTTTACCGGGGAAGATTGCTGGGCCGCTGGCTTTCAGCACTTTTGGCTGCGGGGCAAGCAGCAGGGAATCAGTGGCGAATTTGGCGATTACTGCGCCGAGTTGCAGGCCGCCAAAGCCAATAAATTTGCGGTGTTACAGCGCAATGGTCTGAATTACGCCTACCATATGGATGCCAGCCTGTATGCCAAGTATCTGCGCAAACTCGCTGAGCGATTTGGCGCCAAGCGTATCGAGGGCAAAATTGTCGAAGTGGGGACTGACAACCAGTCCGGGGATATTACCCATGTGACTCTGGCTTCGGGTCAGAAAGTTGAAGGCGATCTATTTATCGACTGCAGTGGCTTTATCGGTCTGCTAATCGATAAGACTCTGCACACGGGTTATGACGACTGGTCACACTTCTTGCCCTGTGACAGTGCCGTGGCAGTGCAGACTCAATCGGTCAGTGACCCTATTCCCTACACCAGGTCCACCGCGCGAGAAGCCGGTTGGCAGTGGCGCATTCCACTACAGTCGCGAGTGGGTAATGGCCTGGTATTTTGCAGCAAGTACCTGTCGGATGATGAGGCGATTAAAACATTGCTCGACAATGTAGAGGGTGAGGTACTGACCGAACCTCGAGTGATTAAATTCCGCACCGGCCAGCGTCGACAGCACTGGAACAAAAACTGTGTGGCCCTGGGCCTGGCCAGTGGCTTTGTAGAGCCGCTGGAATCCACCAGTATTCATATGGTGCAGAGAGGCATTATTCGCTTGCTGCAGATGTTCCCGCTGGACGGTATTCGCAAGCCAGATGTGGAAGAATTTAATACCCAGATGCGCGAAGAATTTTTATTTATCCGCGACTTTATTGTGCTGCATTATCATGTCACTGAGCGCGAGGACACCAGGTTCTGGCGCCACTGTAAAACCATGCCTATTCCCGAGTCACTGCAGCATCGAATAGAGCTGTTTAAACAGACGGGTAAGGTGTTTCAAAAAGCTGGAGATGTGTTTGCCGAAAACTCCTGGACTCAGGTGATGCTGGGTCAGGGACTGATGCCGGAACAATACCATTCTATTGTCAATATGATGTCTGACGATGAGTTGCGCAGTTTCCTGGAAAATATCAAACATAATGTTGATCGGCTGGTGGACCAGTTGCCCAGCCATCAGCAGTTTATTGCCAACTACTGCCAAGCAGAGGCGATGTAGCTGGGTTAGTCAGCAACCCCAGCATGCGGGGCTAGGCAGGCTACAGACAGACTTTATTTTAACTGCGCCATCAAAAACTGCCGTACCTGGGCCTGCTGCTCTGGCGTCAGACTGGTCACCAAATCATTGAGATCAGCGGGCAACTGCTGCGCGGGATCAGCCTCAGTCTTAAACACATAGTAATCAAAGAACTGCCGCCAGGCGTCGCGCTTCTCCGGGCTGAGGTTGGCGATACTCATCATGCTGTGCATCAGGCTATCGTTGGGAGAGAGTCCTGTGTCCGTGATCCCACCCCACCAGTAGTTAATTAACACATTGACCGCCTGCAGCGATTGCACGCCATGCCACCAGAGAGCGGGTATATAGATACCATCCCCGGGTTCAAGTACTGCTTGCTGGCCCGCTTTTTCGGCCTCGGCATAGTTGGGGTAGCGATCTAGGTCCGGCTGCTCGGTATCCACCATGCTTACCGGCACGCCACCGGGTGTCACCAGCATGGGTCCGGGGTACAGATTGTCGATCTGCTCTGGCGGAAACAGGGTAAATTTGCGCTGCCCAGCTACCACGCAGGCGAGATTGTCATGGACATCATAATGGGGTGCCACAGTAGCCCGATTACCCAGCCACATGGTGGGGCCAATAGACTTATCCAACAGTGGCTGCTGGTTTTGCTGATCAAAATTGGGCATCACCAGATCCACAGGTATGGCCTGCAGAGCAATAGCATGGGGGTTGGGGTCATGCTGGATGGTCAGCAGACGGTCCAGACCAATACCCAGAGTCACCTGGGCCTTTTGAAAATTCAACGCCTGTAGATTGGGCTGGTAAAAGAAGCGACCCTGAATGCTGGGGTCGCCAACCAGCGCGGAGATTACTTTTTCGCTGTCGTACTTTTTTAGGTAGCTAACTATGGCTTCCGGGGATTCGATACCGGCTTTTACCGCGGGCCAGTGGCCGACAATGGATTTAATATGGGCGGGCTGGTTTAGGGGAATAATCTCCCTGTGGAACTGATCATAGTCAACCTTTTCCCAAACTCGAATTGCCTGCACCCATTTACCCCCAGCTGTTCTGTTGTTGTCAAATTATCGCAGAAAGCCGGTCAGTTGGATATTGGCAACTGCTCGCTGTTATAGATGGAAATGCACCTCTGTGGCCACTAGCACCTCTAGACACTGGTCGCAGCGGACCTGAGCCTCTAGGGGATTGCCGCAGGCGTTGTGGATAAGCACCATAGGATCACCAGCAGCGTTGCCGCAATGTCGGTTGCCCCAGCCTAGCAGGGTGACAAAATAGGGAAACAGATCGCGCCCCTTATCGCTGAGCTGATATTCATAGCGCAGTGGACTCTGTTGATAGGGCTGTTGCGATAGCACGCCCTCATTGACCAAGCGCTTTAGTCGGTCGGCAAGGATATTGGTGGCTACGGGCAGCTCACGATGAAATTGGTCGAAGCGTTTTAAGCCGTGAAAGGCCAGAGCCACAAGATTGGCCGTCCAGCGATCGCCCAGTAGATCGATCAGGTTGTGGTACAGGGCTTTGCTGCTACTGCGGGTTGCTGCGGGAGAGCGGCGTCTGGTTTTGGTGGCGCGCTGATCGACGCCGGCTCCGGGCCCTGGCTTAAAGCGAATATCTCGTGAATCGACGGTCTTATCGCAGTGACCGCATTGCATCACCGGCCAAAACGGTTTGCCGCAGCGATCATGTACCAGCTCCACCTTATCCAGGTCAGGGCTACTAAAGTGGGTGCGTTCCCAGACCATGGCCATCAGGCCGTTGTGATAGAGCTCAATGGATTTTTTGGTGAGATGATAGACTGGATGACGGCCAGAGGTGTCTTTGCGCAGACAGTCGATGCTCTGCAACCAGTTGAGGCGATCAGTCAGCACGCCCTTTGAGGCGCCGGTACCCTCCAGCATCTGACTGAAAGTATTAACGCCCCAGAACACCTCCTGCAGAATCAGCAGACACCATTTATCCCCTATCTGATCCAGCGCTCTATTAATAGAGCTTGCTCTGGTGCCAAAGCTATTGCTGTCTGAGTTCAATTACCCTTACTTCCAAAGATCCTCACCGCGGCTCCACCAGGCGTGAAAGCCCAGAGGTACGCGCTGGGGCATTTTGACACGGGCTATGGGGCCCTGACAGATATCCTGAGCATCAAATACTTGCAGCTCAGAAGTCCAGTGATTGCTATCGGTAACTAGAGACATTACATAGCCCTGGTCTTCGGGGGTCTCCCTATTGGCACCTTTAACTGGCGCAAAGGGTGTCTCGCTGCCAAAAACACCATCGCCATAGCTCCACTCGTCGTACTGGCCAGTATCATTGTTGTACTTAATTAGGCCATTAAAGCGCAATGTATGGCCACCCTCCTCGAGCAGGGGAATGCGCTGATGGTAGGCATATTTGCCCTTGGTGCCCTGATAGATTTGATTGACCTTATTAAACTCGGTATTCATATCGCAGATATCACCTTCGCGAACTTCCCCGGTGACCAGATTAAAGCGCCAGCGATAGTTATTGGCCTCCAGACGCATATAGGCGAGCATATGGGACAGTGCACCCTCGTCATTGGAGGCATCGGGCATGGGGTTGGTCGAGCGGCAGCCATCCATAATGACCCAGTCTCCCTCCTCCCAGCAGTTGGATACATGCAAAATAAAGCAGGGCTCGC
>JBMZST010000038.1:0-10886 GCA_049623265.1 Porticoccaceae bacterium | reverse complement strand
GGGCGCTGGCTGGATTATCTGGCTCGGCGCGCCTATTGGCAGACCTACAGCGAATTCTACGATCCCCAGACTGCCAGTGTCAGCCGCCAGTGCAACTATTATCTCGCTCAGTACCGACTAGATAATAAACCCCTGGCAATTAAGCAGGGGCTTAAACTCTGGTCCGCTGGGAAGTCTCAACCCAAGACCTGTGACAAGCTGTTTGGTATTCTGATTAAATATAAACATATCAGCGAGAGCCTTGCCTGGCAGCGTTTTAATGCGGCGCTAAGCAATCACAACTTCCAGCTGGCGCGCTACCTGAAACGCTTTCTTAAAAGCCCAGAGTACCTCAAGCGCCACCAACTCTACTATGAGGTCGACCGCAACCCTCGGGTTCTGGGTAGATATCGCGCATTTGCTAGCAACAGTGCGGAAGAGCGAACTCTATTGCAGCACGGGCTAATTCATCTTGCACGCAAGGATCCCAATCTCAGCTTAAAGCACTGGGCCCGCTACCAGCTCAGCCATGAGTTTAACCATGAGGCTCAGGCTGAGATAGTCAGCGCTATTGTCAAAGGCCTGTATCAAAAGGGACGCAAAGCTGCGGCAGACAGCTATTTTATCGATCACCTACCTCTGCTGAATCAGACACTGAATGGCGAACTGACCGAATGGCGCATTCGCCAGGCTCTGGCTGAGCTAGACTGGCCTGCGGCCTCCCTCTGGTTAAGTCGCCTTCCTGAGGCCAGCCAACAGAAAACAGTCTGGCGCTACTGGACTATCCGCAGCATGGAGAGTAACCCAGCGACAACTCAGGACCCACAGCTGGATCAACTCACGAGATCCCTGGCCCGAGAGCGAGATTTTTATGGCTTTTTGGCCAGCGAGAAGCTGGGTAAAAGTTACAGCATCAATCATAATCCGGCATTGGTTGACGACCAGCTGTTGCGTACCAAAGCCAATATCCCAGCAATGCGGCGAGCCAGGGAGCTACATTTTCATGGCGACAGTCTGGATGCCAACCGCGAGTGGGCCGCAGCCACCAAAGATTTCAGCCGCCAAGACTGGATTGCAGCTGCGGTTCTGGCAAGTCAATGGCGATGGCACAATAAGGCCATCGCCGCCATGGGTAGCGCCAAGTACTGGGACGATGTTGAAATCAGATTCCCACTCGCCTACGTGCAGTCGATTAACCAGGCAGCAGAAAAAGCAGGGATTGAGAATTATCTGCTGTTTGCCCTCGCGCGCCAGGAGAGCGCCTTTAATGCCACAGCAACCTCTGGGGCTGGCGCCATGGGTCTTATTCAAGTGATGCCAGCGACGGCTAAGTCAACGGCGCGAAAACATCGACTGCCCTACCGCAATAAAAAGCAGCTACATTCAGCATCGGTCAATCTGCCCATAGGTTCCAAATACTACAGTGACCTATTACAGAGGTTTGACAACAATCGCATTCTCGCAACCGCTGCGTACAATGCCGGGCCTACCCGAGTAGACCAATGGTTGCGCAGGAGTAACGGCAAACTGCCCTTCGATGTGTGGATGACATTAATTCCATTTAAAGAGACCCGCAGTTACGTTCGCAACGTTATGATGTACTCCGCTATCTACTCTCGCAAACTGGGTATGACCCCACCCATGCTGCAACAACACGAACGGGAGCGATTGCTGTAATGACCCCTAGAAGATCAGCTGACGGCATTCCCGTCTAAGGCAGGCACAGTGATAGATATTGGTGTAAACCTATCCAGCAAGCGTTTTAAAGGCGATATAAGCGATATATTGACAAGGGCTGCAGAGGCTGGCGTAGAGCAGATGATTCTGACCGGCACCTCGGTTGAAGAGAGCCAGGCCGTACTGTCAATTTGTCAGGAGTACAATGACCAGTTTCCCTCCATGCTGTTCGCCACCTGTGGTATTCACCCACATGACGCTGATTCTTTGAGCTCTCAAAGTCTGGATACGCTACGCGAATTAGCCAAGCAGGGTCAGACCGTGGCCATAGGTGAGACCGGACTGGATTTTAATCGCAATCTGTCCCCGCAAAAGGCTCAGGAAAACAGTTTCGCGGCACAATTGGAGCTTGCAGCTGAGCTGCAGTTACCGCTTTTCCTGCACGAACGAGATGCGGCCAAACGCCAGCTAGAAATCCTAAAGAGCTATCGCGATGAGTTAACTGATGCCGTGATCCACTGCTTTACGGGTGACAAACGCACGCTGTTCAGCTACCTGGATATGGATCTCTATATAGGGATTACTGGTTGGATATGCGATGAGCGCAGAGGGCTGGAATTGCAGCGTCTGGCCAATAATATCCCCCTGCAGAGACTCATGATCGAGACCGATGCACCCTACTTGCTGCCGCGCAATATGAGCCCCAAGCCCAAGAATGGGCGCAATGAACCCGCTTTTTTGCCCTATGTACTCTCTGGCGTCGCCGCAGCGCGCCCGGAGACTGCCGAGCAATTAGCGCTGGCCACCAGTGCCAATGCCAAGCGCTTTTTTCGCTTACCTAGCGCCGGCTAAACCTCGATTATGGCACTGCCTGCGGCTATCACGCCTGATTGCCGAATCTGAGCCCGCAGGCCGCCCTTGCCCACCAGGTCCGGTAAAATTCGCACTCCCAAACGTTTTTGCAGACTGGCGCAGGGCTCGCAGAGCTGAACCCCGTAGCACTGAATTCCATCGACATTGAAAGATTTCCCTACCAGGTCATTGAGGCGAATACCCTGAGTCACCAGGTTGCGACGAAAGTCACTCTCATGAAAGCTGTTACCCGTCTCTTTGTTAAAACTCTCTATGACTTCTGACTCTATCAGTGTGATCTCCCAATCTGGCTGACCTTTGTAACTGGATCTATTAGCCCCAGATTCTGAGTAGTAGCGATCACCCTGAATGCCTTTTCCCGCTTTTAGTGCGACCTTCTGATGACCGCTGACACCAGCACCGGCAGTGGGCGCAATATAGATAGCTTTAATTTTTCCCGGCATCCTATCGTCCTCTCAACTGGCCAATAAGTCTTTGTAGATGGAGGTCTTAGGCTGACTAAACACCGAGCGCACCATGGGTTCAAACAGCGACAATTCCATGATCGGCATCTTGGGGTCAAATGAGGGATCATCGTATTTGGCAATAAATCTAGCGGTGCGCTTAAAGTTTTCATTGTCGGCAAACTGGTCGCGCATATTGCGGTCTGCACCTAAAAAATGAAAGAAGTTATAACCCTGAAAAATGGCATGATGCTTGATCATCCAGTGATTTTCCTCGGATACAAAGGGTTGCAAAATCGCGGCTGCGACATCTGCATGATTGGCACTGCCGAGGGTATCACCAATATCATGTAACAGCGCGCAGACAACATACTCATCGTCTTCGCCCGCCTCTGCGGCGCGGTGGGCCGTCTGCAACGAGTGCTGAAGGCGGTCTACGGCAAAGCCGCCATAGTCACCATTTAATAGCTCCATATGGCTAAGAATACGATCTGGCAGTTTCTGAAAGAATGCCAGCTGCTCAGGCATAATAATTGCCCAGTCCTCTGCGGTACTGTCAGACATTTTGGTAAACGACGCTTTCATAGTCCCCCCGAACACTCTTGTTATTTTGACTTGTGAGGTAACTAGGATGGTAGCAGCAGGTGGGCTATTTGGCTATTGCAGGCAAGGGTTGTTCTTTGAATTATGCCCTGCTCTCCGGCGGAGAGCAGGGCATATTCTTCACTGATTTAGGCACCTAAATCGCAGTACTCAACCAGGTCGACTGGTGCATTGGGTACAATACGCACATCTTTAATGGTCAGTGCGAAGGATCTAGACGTGGCCAGCAGGAAGGGCGTAGTCACTTTTTCCAAATCTGCGCCCACGGCCTTGAAGCACTTGAGACTGATGCCTCTAGTCACCCACTCACCCTCAGGTACAGAGCGGAACATCTTGGTGACATCCTGACTGCCATGACAGGGCCATCCGCAATCCATACGCTGGATTACCTTGCCTTTTGGACGCTTGTTGACTTTGAACTCGACCATAACAGCGCCGTTTTTATCGGACATTTCAGACAGGCTCAGAGCGTCCTCTGTCTGCCAAAAGAACTGGCTCTGACGACGGCCAGACCACTTGATCAGGCGCGAGTCTTCTTGCACCACACCATCTACTGTAGTGACACTGAGATCACCAAATGCAGACTTAGTTTTAGTACCCTCAACCAGTCTTCCCCAGTCACTGCTATCACCCACATAGGACTGAAAAGGTGCACGGTTACTGCCACTGAATACGATTTGCGCAGAGGACAGTCCGCTAGTCAGCGGAGTCTCATTGAGGTTGGCAGCGAGAAGTTCGGTGCCGCCGTAACTCAGGCCCTGACCACCTGTCAGCAATAGATCATCAACTGGTAGTGCTTTGTCTTGCTTGTTCAGTTCGGCATTGGGCCAATCAAAAGATAGCTTGCCGGTGAAATCATAGCGTGGCTTGCCCTTTGCATCAGCCACCACTACATCGGCAATGCCACCGCCCTCTGTACCGGGCAACCAGGCTACAACAAAGGCGTCTGAGCTATTGAGTTCAGCGTTCATCCACAGTGGGCGACCGGTTAAGAACACCGCAACTACTGGGATATTTTTTTCTTTAAAACTCTGCAGCAGCTTGAGATCAGACTTATCACCATCTTTATAGACCAGTGAGTCTATGTCACCCACACCTTCGGCATAGGGTTCTTCACCAAAGACCACAACAGCCACATCTGGTTTTTTGGTCCAGCTGCCATCTTCGCTGAGCTCGCTGGTGCTGCCAATATTTTCAAGGGCCGACTGGAGACCTGCATAAATAGAGGTTGCACCTGGAAACTCACTGTTTTTGTTTTCAGTGCCCTGCCAGGTAATGGTCCAGCCGCCATTTTGCTTACCAATATTGTCAGCGCCGTCACCGGTTACCAGCACGTGCTGCTTGGGTTGCAATGGCAGCACCTGGTTTTGGTTTTTCAACAGAACCAATGATTTCCGCACGGCATCGCGGGCTACAGCTCTGTGCTCAGGTGCACCAATCAGCGCGCGATTTCCCGCAACCTTTCGAGTCGATGGCGCGCCTTTTTCAAATAGACCTGCACGGATTTTGACCCGCAGAATACGGCGCACAGCATCATCAATTCTGGACATGGCGATTTCGCCAGACTTCACCTGATCGATAATATTGAACAGTAATGCTTTCCAATCTTCCGGCGCCATAACCATATCCACGCCGGCATTAATTGCCGCTGGGCAGCTCTCGTTGTTACAGCCCGCAACCTGACCGATACCATTCCAGTCACTCACTACGAAACCATCAAAGCCCATTTGATCTTTTAGAACATCAGTCAGTAGCTGCTTGTGGCCATGAAGCTTTTTACCATTCCAGCTATTAAAGGAAGCCATAACAGTCTGCACGCCGGCATCCAACGCAGTGTAATAGCCCTGGCCGTGCTCTTCGAGCAGCTGGTCGAGATCCATAATGACATCGCCCTGGTCAATGCCTCTATAGGTACCGCCATCACCGATAAAGTGCTTGGCGGTTCCTATCACTTTTTCGGTGTTGGTACGCAGCTCACCAGGCTTACCCTGCATACCAAGGACAATTTCGCCAGCATAGGCGCGAACAATATCAGATTCGCTGCTGTAACCTTCATAAGTACGTCCCCAGCGATTGTCTTTCACCACAGCCACTGTGGGCGCGAACACCCAATCGATACCTGTAACCGCCACTTCGCGGGCGGTTATCTCACCAATTTTTTTCATCAGCGCCGGGTCATTGGCCACACCCAAGCCAATATTGTGAGGAAATAACGTGGCACCTATTACATTGTTGTGACCATGCACGGCGTCGGTACCCCACACCAGAGGAATTCCCTTGCCACCGCCACTGCGATCCATAGAGGCATGGTAGTAGCTGTCGGCGAGCTGCAGCCAGTCGTCAACGCTGGAGCCTTTGTTTTTATTGGGGAATGAACCACCACCATTGAGCACAGAGCCCAGGTGATATTTAGTCACATCTTCCGGCGAGACCCATTTGATTTCGCCCTGAATCATCTGACCTACTTTTTGCTCGAGAGTCATATCATCCATAATACTCTGAATTCTTGCTTCAACCGCTTTATCGGCCATAGCACTGGGTGCAGACAGACTAAAAAACACCACCAGCACTGCTTTCAATGCCCGCTCAAAAGACTTCAACTTCACCCACATAATTAGCGACTCTCTATTAATTAATTCTGTCGTTATTGGCTATGGACTGTATCCCGCGACATGCAATCGCGACCCCAGCACCGAACTCTGCGTCTGGGACGCCCAGAGCCCGCCAAAAACGGTGAAATAATAGGTTGTCATGGAGTGAAACCAAGGGGAAGGCAGATGCGGCAACCGGGTTGTGCCGTGCGATAAAGGGGATCAGCTGGGGCATTTTAACCACTGCTGAAAGTCCCCGAACTCACTGAAATAAATTGCGAATAGACTCGCGATAATTGCGACTGACTTTTAAGGAACCACCGTCAGAAAGGTGCAGCATGCTGCCTCCTTTCTGCAGCGGCGTAACGCTGACCACTCGTTCGACATTGACGATGGTGGACCTGTGTATTTGGACAAACAGTTTGTCGTCCAGCTTGGTCTTTAACTCGCGCAATGTGCTTCTGATCACATGGGTCTCTCCCGCCGCATGGACGCACATATAATCACCGGCGGCATCCACCCAATCAATATCGTCAAACGGGATAACCTTCACCACGCCAGAGTCGCGCACAAGAAGCTTGCGCTTCATACCATCGGGCAGACTTTTGGCGCTGTCATCCTCGGGTTTATCTGCTGCCATACGCTCAGAAATAGCGTCAATCGCACCAATTAAGGGCGTTTTAAAACTAATATCGGATTCACTCTTTAACCGATCCAGTGCTCGCTCAATCGAGCGCCGAATACGCTCTTCATCCAGTGGCTTGAGGACATAATCCACCGCGTGAAGATCAAAGGCGTCAACGGCGTACTGATTGAATGCTGTCACAAAGATCACCAGGGGCATAATATCTGACTGCAGTGTTTTAACCACCTCAAAGCCATTCATCCCAGGCATCTGAATATCCAAGAACAACAACTGAGGGCGCAACTCAAGGGCGGCAGCTACTGCCTCCTTACCGTTGGAGCATTCGGCTACCACCTCGACATCATCAAAGGAGGATAGCAGCAGGCGTAAAAACTCTCGGGCCAGAGGTTCGTCATCAACAATTACGGTTCTTAATTTCTGCATAATTAGTCTATTGCTGCTGATATGGGTTGTTTTTCCAATGGTAGACGCATGTACACTTTTAGCCCTGAGGGCTTGGCATGCTCTAACTTAAAGCTGTAACTGTCACCATAGAATTCGTGCAATCGATCTATGGTATTTCTCAGACCCACACCTACAGAGTTCTGCTCAACCTCCAGATTATCCAAGCCTGGGCCTGTATCCGTGATCTCGATCTCCAAGTAGTGTCCATCCAGTCTTGCAGCAATGCTTAACGTGCCACCGGCCTCCACAGGTGCAACCGCATATTTAATCGCATTTTCGATCAGAGGCTGCAAAATCAAACTGGGCACTAACACGGCATTGGCCTCGGGTTGAATATCAAACTCTAACTCCAGTCGATCTCCGAAGCGTGTCTTTTCAATATTAAGATACAACTTCAATGCATCCAACTCCTGTTCAAGACTCACTCTTTTGATGGGGTCATTATCGAGGGAGTAGCGCAAGAAATCACTGAGTTGCACAATCATGCTATTGGCCGTTGAAGACTTTTTAACCTGTACCAATGCCGAAATAGCGTTCAGAGTATTGAACAAAAAGTGAGGGTTGAGCTGATATCGCAGCATTTTTAGCTGTGCCTCGTGGGCAATGGTTTCAGCTCTGGATCGGCGCAACTGCTGCTCTTTATTTTCCGCAGCCACTGTCAACAGAGTTTCATGCTCCGCCTGCAGCAACTGATAGTACTTTACACCATGATAAAAGGCGACCCAGCAAACAAAAATCAGTATTGAGCCAAACAACCAGCCACCAAAATCAGACCAGAGGTCTGCCTCGCCAGTCATGGCCATAAAGGTGGTCATACGCAGTATGGTCCATAATAGCGAGCAGCCTATAACGCCGGCTACGGCAGCCGAAATACGAAAGATTGGGCTATCGTACCAGAAGTATTGAAATACCCAGCGCAGCGGCCAAGACACCAGTATCCCCAGTGCCGACTGTAATATGGTGTGGGTGATATAGGCAGCACCCTGCTGGTTATACCACAGAGTCAGACTTAGAAAGCTAATCAGCGACAGCCCAAACCAACCGACAAACTGTAAAATCCAAAACTGGTAGTCTCTATTGCGGTATAGGGCTCCGATAAACGGATGATAATTCGATTTAATTGACGATTCAGCCATAGTCTAAATCTGCTTTTGTAATAATAGATAAATTGATTCGCACGCCGAACCACTGACACGTAAAATACCATAAAGCCCGGCACAGGGGTATGGTTTAGCCCTGCAAGAGCAATCACCGGAATCGCCCATAAGCTAAGCATTCAACACACTGAATAGAGAGCCATGACCCAGAAACCTAACTCGCAGAGCCCTCATTATATCGAGTATCTGGGTATTAAAGCCCTCAGGTCTAACCACCCAGGCGTGCGTCGCCTAAAGCGCCAACAGCAGGGGCACAGCGCCCATGGCAACAAAGTATGGCGGTCCAGCTTTGTACTGATGGATTACTTGACCACCCACCCGCCGGAGGCCCAGTCAAAAGTACTGGATATAGGCTGCGGCTGGGGCTTAACCGGGCTGTTCCTGGCCAAACAGTACAACGCAGTGGTCACGGGACTAGATATCGACGAGTCTGTAGCGCCTTTTCTTGCGCTGCAGGCAGATATTAATCAGTGCACCATGGACTTTCAAGGGCGAGGCTTTGAGACGCTTACCAAGACTGAGCTAGCCTCATATCAAACACTGATAGGGACCGATATCTGCTTCTGGGACGAACTCACCCAGCCTCTGTTTGATTTGCTCAAGCTTGCCCTAAATGCGGGGGTTGAGCGGATGATTATCGCTGATCCCGGCCGGCCACCATTTTGGGACCTAGTCGATAAAGCCGTAGAGACCCTCGATGCCGAGGTGGTAACCCGCCGTATTTATGAACCCTGGAAAACCGAAAAGTATCTTCTGGTTATTGAACAGGCATAAAAAAAGCCGCGCATTTTAAGCGCGGCTTTTTTATCGGATAAGACTGGTTATTACTGCTTAGCCAGTTTAAATCTCCAGTAACCACCACCGGCAATTTCAATATCCAGTGTCATTGTGGTATCGGTCATTGCTGTAATTGTGTAGACAATGTCAGTTACAGCATCTGCTGGGCTCGACAGCTCACCGCCGTTGTAGACTTTGGCCAGGCCAATGTGAGCACCTAAACCAGAGACAGCAATTGTGCTGGCCGCTTCGTCATAGACAAAGGTAGCCGCATTAGAACCATCGTGAGGAGCTACGAGAGCACCACAGCTTTCGCCGTCGTTACCCTGCCAAGCTTCAATCCAGCTCTGATCGCCCATTACGTTAGCGAAGCTGCCATCGGCACCGAAGCGATAGATATCGTCGAACAGACAGGCACGCTCGGTAACCGTAGCTTCACCACTGGCCCACCAGCTAGTGTCGCCCTTAGCAGGACCTACACCCAGAGCACCAGCTTCAGGAGCCAACTTCCAGTCACCAGCCAGGGGTGATTCAGCGGCAGGAACATCTTTCTGCAGCAGGAAGCGCCAGTAACCACCACCGGCGATCTCAATATCCAGAGTCATAGTGGTATCAGTCTGAGCAGTGATAGTGTATGTAATGCTCTCTTTAGCATCCGCTGGGCTTGACAGCTCACCACCGTTGTAGACTTTGGCCAGACCAAGATGAGCACCCAGACCGTTAACAGTGATAGTAGCAGCTGATTCGTCATACACGTAAGTAGCCGCATTAGAACCGTCGTGAGGAGCTACCAGAGCGCCACAGCTTTCGCCGTCGTTACCCTGCCAAGCTTCAATCCAGCTCTGATCGCCCATTACGTTAGCGAAGCTGCCATCGGCACCGAAGCGATAGATATCGTCGAACAGACAGGCACGCTCGGTAACCGTAGCTTCACCACTGGCCCACCAGCTAGTGTCGCCCTTAGCAGGACCTACACCCAGAGCACCAGCTACAGGAGCTAGCTTCCAGTCACCCGCAATCGCAGGAGGAAGGATTTTGGCCAGTTTAAATCTCCAGTAACCACCACCGGCGATCTCGATATCCAGAGTCATAGTGGTATCGGTCTGTGCAGTGATTGTGTATGTGATGCTCTCTTTGGCATCCGCTGGGCTAGCCAGCTCACCACCGTTGTAGACTTTGGCAAGGCCAATATGAGCACCCAAACCATTAACAGTGATAGCAGCACCTGCTTCGTCATACACATAAGTGGCAGCGTTAGAACCGTCGTGAGGAGCTACCAGAGCGCCACAGCTTTCGCCGTCGTTACCCTGCCAAGCTTCAATCCAGCTCTGATCGCCCATTACGTTAGCGAAGCTGCCATCGGCACCGAAGCGATAGATATCGTCGAACAGACAGGCACGCTCGGTAACCGTAGCTTCACCACTGGCCCACCAGCTAGTGTCGCCCTTAGCAGGACCTACACCCAGAGCACCAGCTTCAGGAGCTAGCTTCCAGTCACCCGCAATCGCAGGGGGAACAACCTTAGCCAGTTTGAATCTCCAGTAACCACCGCCAGCGATCTCGATATCCAGAGTCATAGTGGTTTCAGTCATAGCACTAATGGTGTAAACAATGTCAGACACAGCATCTGCTGGGCTTGACAGTTCGCCACCGTTGTAGACTTTGGCCAGACCAATATGAGCACCTAAACCAGATA
>JBMZST010000037.1:0-10890 GCA_049623265.1 Porticoccaceae bacterium | reverse complement strand
CTTCGCGAAAAAGCCAAGAAGCAGCTTCGTGTTCAAACTGCCCTGCAGTTGGCAGCGCAGCGTGGCGATGTTGAGTGGCTCACGGTTGACAGCAATAAGATGGAAGGTACGTTTACACGTAATCCAGATCGCTCTGACTTACCGGCCGAGATCAACGAAAACTTGATCGTCGAACTATACTCCAAGTAATCGCTTTACAGCATTTACAGGTAATACTATGCAAAATTCTGCTACTGAATTTCTAACACCACGCAATATTGATGTCACCTCCTATGACGCAAACCACGCCAAGGTGGTTCTCGAGCCTTTAGAGCGCGGTTTTGGTCATACCCTGGGTAATGCACTGCGTCGTATCCTGCTGTCTTCAATGTCTGGCTGCGCCATCATTGAAGTTGAGATCGACGGTGTTGAGCACGAATATTCCTCTATCGAGGGTGTTCAAGAAGACGTTATGGAGATCCTTCTCAACCTCAAAGGGGTCGCCATTGTGATGGAAGGTCGCGATGACACCACTGTGAGCTTGAGCGTTAAGGGTCCAGGACCTGTCACTGCCGGCGATATCGAAAGCGATGGCCATATTGAGGTCATCAACCCAGACCATGTGATTGCTAATATCTCTGGTAAAACCAGCCTAAACATGCAGTTGCGCATTGTGCGCGGTCGTGGCTACCAGCCCTCTGACGCACGTATTGTTGACGAAGAGACTCGCAGCATAGGTCGCTTGCAGTTGGACGCTACGTTTAGCCCAATCTTTAAAGTATCTTACAGCGTTGAGAGCGCCCGTGTTGAAAACCGCACTGACCTCGATAAGCTGGTACTTGAGCTTGAGACCAACGGCACCATTGACCCAGAAGAGTCGATTCGCCGTGCAGCCACTATTCTGCAGCAGCAGATGGCGGTGTTTGTCGACCTCGAAGGTGAGACAGCGGCCGAGCCAGAAGAGAAGGAAGAAGAGATCGATCCGATCTTACTGCGTCCAGTTGACGATCTTGAGCTGACTGTACGCTCTGCTAACTGCCTCAAGGCGGAGAGCATCTACTACATTGGTGACCTGATTCAGCGCACCGAAGTTGAATTGCTGAAGACGCCTAATCTGGGTAAGAAGTCTCTTACTGAGATCAAGGATGTACTGGCTTCTCGCGGGCTGTCCCTGGGCATGCGTCTTGAGAACTGGCCGCCAGCAAGCTTGAAAAGTGAACGCGAACTCGCCTAAGGCTTGCTCGTATAGATATCATTGCTGAGACAGCAACGAATTAAGGAATAAAAATCATGCGTCATCGTTACAGTGGCCGCAAACTGAATAAATCTGGCCCTCACCGCAGAGCTATGTTTCGCAACATGACTGCGTCTTTGGTTGAGCACGAGTTGATCAGAACTACTCTGCCCAAGGCTAAAGAATTACGTCGCTTTGCTGAGCCTTTAATCACTCTGGCTAAGCAGGACAGTGTGGCCAACCGTCGACTGGCTTTCGACCGTCTGCGCAACAAGGAGACCGTAGGTAAATTGTTTACCGATCTGGGCCCCCGTTATCAGGAACGTCCCGGCGGTTACCTGCGCATTCTGAAATGTGCGCCGCGCACCGGTGACAATGCCCCTATGGCCTATGTTGAACTGGTTGACCGCGTGATTGTCGAGGAAGACAGTGAAGACCTGGAAGTGGTTGCTGAATAAGGGAGTTGTCCCGAAAAGGGTTATCCTGGATGAAAAAGCCGAGCCTAGCTCGGCTTTTTTGTGACCGCTAGAAATCCTGCTAGATAATACACAAACCTAGCTAGACTGGTGATAGTACTGACCCGTATCAAGATTCATCAGACGCATGGACCCACCCCAGACGCAACCCGTATCCAGTGCAAACAGGTGCGGACCGCAGTCCCGCCCCTGCAGTGCTGCCCAGTGGCCAAAGACTATGTTGTCAGTGGCGGTTTTGCGGTTTGTGTGAGCGAACCAGGGTTTGAAGGGTAATGCCATCTCTGTCTGATTTTTGGACTGAAGCTCCAAGCGACCCTCTGCCGTACAGAAGCGCATTCTCGTCAGATAGTTGGTGATCACCCGCCAGCGCTCCGGTCCCTCAAGGCTGGGCGACCACTGGTCCGGCTGATTGCCATACATGGCATAAAAATACTGACTGCTGAGATCAGATTGCAATACGTCGGCAATCTCCGCCGCTAGGCTGTGGGCAGTGGCCATATCCCAGATGGGAGGTATGCCTGCATGCACCAAATGATAATCCCCGACCTCCAGAAGCAGTGGCTGGGACTGCAGCCAGTCCAAAAGCTCAAGACGGTCTGGTGCCACAAGAATAGCGTTCAATGTGTCCTTATTGGTGGGGCCTCTCACACCGTGGGCTACGGCTAACAGGTGGAGGTCATGATTGCCCAGCACCATTTTAAACGCCGGGCCCAGATCCTTGCAGAAACGCAGGCTGTCTAATGACTGAGGCCCGCGGTTGACCAGGTCGCCTACGGCAATCAGCTGATCATGACGAGGATCAAAGGCCACCTGCTCCAAGAGCCTCAGCAATGGCTCTAGACAGCCCTGAACATCACCTACAGCATACTGAGTCATCTAATGCACTGCATTGGGTGTGGACAGTAAAAATGGCGCTACAGGCGCCTCAAAGGGCATGCCAGCGTCATCAATCAGTTGATAAGAGCCCTGCATGGTACCTACGCTGGTCTCTAGTATGACACCGCTACTGTACTGGTACTCGCCACCTGGCTCAATAATCGGTTGTTCACCGATAACGCCCTCACCGCGGACCTCCTGGCGCTCCTGATTGGCGTCGATAATAATCCAGTGGCGCCGCAACAGCTGGGCTGCGGCCAGTCCGTGGTTGGCTATGCGTATATGGTAGGCGAACGCATAGCGATTATCCTCAGGCTGAGAATGGGTGGGCAGGTATTCACTGGTCACACTGACCTTAATGCTGGGGTCTTCAGCTGTCATTGGGTTTACTGGGTACTCCTACTGATATGATTGGACAGAACCACAAATTCCGCGACCGATAGCTGTTCTGGCCGACGAGATAGATCAATGCAATCCGCGCTGTTCGTCGCAGTTTCCAGACTTGCCAGATAGGGCCGCAGACAGTTGCGCAATGTTTTGCGTCGCTGCTGGAAGCAGAGGCTGACAATCTGGCTGAGTAGGGCTTCATCCTCAGCGACACAGGGCATGACTCTGTGGGGTTTAAGCCGAACCACGGCCGATTGCACCTTGGGCGCTGGTCTAAAGGACTCCGGGGGTACAGGAATTAGCGGCATAACTCTACAGTGATACTGAATCATCACCGATAGCCGTCCATAGGCTTTGGTGCCAGGCACTGCGCCCAGACGGTCCACCACTTCCCGCTGCAACATAAAATGCATATCGCTAATTAGGTGGCGGACTTTGAGTAGATGAAAGAGCAGGGGTGTAGAGATATTGTAGGGCAGATTGCCCACCAAACGCAGGTCACGACCCCCGTGCAGCTCGGAAAAATCCATTTTTAGGGCATCACCACTATGGATGCTGAAATCCGGGTAATCGACAAATCTCTCGCCGAGGAAGTCCACCAGATCCTTGTCCAGTTCCAGCACCGACATACTGGGACAACGCTGCACCAGCTGATCGGTAATTGCCGCCATACCAGGACCAATCTCGACCAGATTATCGTTGGGTTTGGGTGCTACCGCCGAAACGATTTGGGTAATAATCTGCTGGTCGACCAGAAAGTTTTGACCAAACCGTTTGCGCGCCTGATGCTGAATAGTCAATGGGCACCTGCAGTGGCTGTCGCCATTTGCATGGCCACTTCTATTGCCGTCACCATGCTGCCATTGTCGGCACTGCCTGTTGCCGCCAGACCCAGTGCCGTGCCATGGTCTACTGAGGTGCGAATAATTGGTAGACCCAGGGTAATGTTAGCGGCGCGGCCAAAGCCCTGGTATTTGAGGACTGGCAGCCCTTGGTCATGGTACATAGCCAGCACGGCATCGGCACCCTGTAGGTGTTTGGCGGTAAACAATGTATCTGCGGGCAGGGGGCCGAGAACATTTATGGACTGCTCACGTAACTGCTGCAGCACAGGTTCAATAATATCGATCTCCTCTCGTCCCAGATGACCGCTCTCACCGGCATGAGGATTTAGTCCGCAGACCAGGATCACTGGATCGGCAATATTGAATTTGCTCTGCAGATCCCGATGCAACACATTGATGACATCCGTCAGTAACTCGGCATTGATAGCATCCGCGACCTGTCTAAGCGGCAGATGAGTGGTTGCCAGAGCCACTCGCAGTTCTCGGGTAGCCAGCATCATGACAACGGTGGCACTCTGAGTTTTTTCCGCGAGATACTCGGTGTGTCCCGAAAAACTGATACCAGCCTCGTTGATAATCGATTTTTGCACTGGGCCAGTGACCATACCCTGACAGTGGCCGGACTGGCAGCTGGTGATAGCGGCATCCAATGTCTGCAGTACATAGGGGGCGTTATTGCAATTTAACTGTCCGGCGATCACGCTGTCAGCCGTCGGAATCTCTGCCACGGTAAGGGTGCCGGCTGCAGTGGCAACGGGCTGAGCATCGATATCCAAAGGCAAAATCTTCAGCGGCAGACCCAGCTGCTGGGCGCGCTGGGCCAGCAGCTCTGGATCCGCAAAGGCGACCAGCTGAGCCTGTTGGGGCTGCTGTACCGTTTGAATCAATAGGTCGGGACCCACACCTGCTGGTTCCCCAGGTGTCAGTGCCAGTCTTGGGATCATGAGGCCGGCGACTCTTTAATTTCAATAAAGGCTTCGTCTCGAATCTCTTGCAGCCAGACCTGCAGCTCTTCCTCATATTTGCGCTGGCGCAGCATATTTTCGGCGCGGTTGCGCAGAATATCGCCACTGAAATCCTGTTTGCGACGATCTGTAACCTGCAAGATATGCCAGCCAAACTGTGAGCTGAAGGGGGCGCTAATCTCGCCGATAGCAATACTGTTCATGGTCTGCTCGAACTCCGGCACAAACATCCCTGGGGTTGACCAGCCCAGTTCGCCACCTTTCAGGCCAGAGCCTGGATCCTCGGAAAACTCCTTGGCCAGCTCGGCAAAGTCTTCGCCGGCAAGCACGCGATCGCGAAGCTTATTGAGTTCACCGATGGTAGTCTCCTGATCGCGAATTTGGTTGGGCTTAATCAGGATATGACGGGAAAAATGCTGCTCTATCAGCTGTTCGCCGCCACCGCGACGCTCATAGAGCTTGAGTAGATGATAGCCAGCGCCACTGCGGATAGGCTGGGACACCTGGTTGACCGCGAGATCTTCAACGGCGTCGATAAATACGCCAGGCAGCTGAGCCATCTTGCGCCAGCCCAGATCGCCGCCCTGCAATGCTGACTGATCGGCTGAGTTGGCTATGGCCAATTGACGAAAATCCACACCAGCGGCTATCTGGGCCTGCAGATCTTCCGCTTTGGCCAATACCTTGTCGGCATCGGCGGTGCTGGCACTGCTGGGAACGCTGAGCAAAATTTGCCCGATATTGACATCTGGCGAGGTTAAAAACCGGCCTTCCTCAGAATTCAGAAAATTATCCAGCTCCTGTTGGCTAATGCGAATTCGGCGCATCACTTTGCCCTGCTGAACACGCATAAGCATCAGCTCATTGCGGATTTCTTCCCGCACATTGGCGATTGTCTGACCCTGGCTATGTACCTGTTCCACATACTGCTCCATGGTCATCTTGTTGCCCGCGGCGATGCGCGCCATTGCGGCATTGAGTTCCTCGTCGGGAATACGCACACCGGCGCTGTAGGCGATATTCAGCTGCAAGCGCTCGGAGATCAGTCGTTCCAGCACCTGCTGCAGCAGTATTTCCTGCGGTGGGGGCTGGGTGCCGGACTGCTGAATCTGGGCGTAGACACTGGCGACACGCATGTCGAGCTCCGACTGCAGCACTACATCGTCGTCAACAATAGCGATCACCTTGTCCAGCAGCTGTATCTGAGCTGTGGCCGAGAGTGAAACCAGCATGGTGCAGGCTGCAAAGATTGCAGCGGATAAAATATTAGAAGTTTTCCTGAGGTTCATAGCCATAAATACCATTGTTGAGCATTGTATCCACCCGGCTGCCAGTGCCTGCCAGGCCTTTAAATTGAATTTGGAAGAAGATGCCATTTCTGGCCTTGAGATTCTCCTCCGGAAATAGGATTTCGTCTTCGCGGTCCAGCCAGCGCCGTGCGACTAGACTAGCACGCCAGCAGCAGCTGTTGTATTCGAAACCGGCAAACAGTTCCAGTTCCCTCTTATTGGTAAAGTCATGGTTCCAGCGACCCACCCAGTTAAAATTGCCCCAGGCTGGAACAAAGGCCGAGAAGTCCGCCTGTTCAATATCCTGATCTACAGTCATCCCAGAGAACTGCCTGGGCAGTCTGCGACTGTATCTGTAGGTAAAGTTAAACAGCTGATTTTGGCCATTGTTGTAGCGCACGCCGAGGCTGCTTTTTTCCAATTCATTGTCGTGATTGTCGTAGATAAAATCACTGGTGATGCGCCAGTCTTTAGCGATTCTAGCGGCCCATTCAATAGCCAGGGGAGACTGGTCGCGGTTGAGTTCGTCGAGTTCCTCCATGCTGGGGTCAGCTGTCAGGGTGACTTTGCGATCATCGTAGTAGATCGACTGCGCAACACGGACTCTAAACCTCTCCTGGCCGGTCCTTTGATCTATATACAGACTGGTAAAGCCAATGGTCAGGCGGTTCTCATCAGAAATTCTATCGCCACCGCTAAAGCGGTTTTCGCGGAACAGCAGGTCGTGGGACGGGGTAAATTCTGTGGTGTCAAAATCCGGCGCAGTGGACTGATCTTTGTAGCCCGCCCTGACATAGAACAGTCTCGGTTCGAAGTACTGCTTGTAATTGCTCAGCCAGCCGACATCGCGCTCGAGAAAAATACCGGCATCAATGGAGTAGACCGGCACCGACACCGTGGGATCAGTATCCAGTGCGCCGGACTGCTGGCCTGCATCCAGGCTGTAGCTCAGGTGCCTGGCTCTGAACTGGGGCTTAAAGTAACCCCAGGACCAGCGCTTATCCCAACTGATGCCATAATCTATGCTGCTGCGACTACCTGTGACAAACCGGTTGTCATCATGATCGAACATGGCATAGCGATTCTGTAAATCTATCACCAGGGCATTGGCAAAGCGGTAGTAACCATTGGCAGAGATTTGCGGAAGTACCGAGTACTGATCCGCCAGCCCCTGAGTTATCACCTGATAATCCTGGGCCTCTAGAGCATAGTTCCAGTGTTTGGTCTTGTAGCCAGCTGAGGCTCGACGCTGCAGATGAGTCCGGCTGTTGTCATCCATTGTCAGGTTGCCCAGATCCCGAAAGTAATCCACATCGCTGACATGATTGATATCCACAGCAGTGGACCAGGCACGCCCCTCGCCACCACTGTGTTTCAGGCCCACCAGATAGCGATCTTCCCCCTGGTTGGGTCTGAGTCCTGTAACCGGATCCAGTTTGTCGTCGTCCGCACCCCCTTTGTCACTGCCCAGATAGCTGGCGATAAACTGGTTCTCTGACCAGCTGTTTAAATGACGAAAATCCAATCCCAGTCCCAGCCCGCGCTCCTGGATATAGCGAGGGGTAAAAGTGGCGTCGTAGTTGGGCGCTATGTTCCAGTAGATCGGCTGGGCGAAATCTAGGCCATTTTCCTTGTCGGCACTAATCGTGGGGAACAAAAGGCCAGAAGAGCGGCGGTCATCGACGGGGAATTTAATATAGGGCACATAAAAAACCGGGACATCAGCGACCTCAAGGCGAGCATTTTTCACTGTGGCGAAGCCCGCATTCTGGTCGATATCAATTTGCTTGGTGACTAACTGCCAGGTGTTGTCGCCGGGCTCACAGGCGGAGTAGGTTGCCTCATCGATAACGATAAGGCCTTCCTCGGTGCGCGACAATGTGCTGGCATTGCCGCGAACAGAGGCTTCGTGGAGCACATAGGTGGCATTATCGATCTGCACCTCTTTGCTGTCGATATCGACCTTGGCACTGTCCCCGAGCAAGAGCATGCCTGGTTCGCGAACCCGCACATTGCCCTCTAAAATCACCTGGCGATTAACCTGGTTTACCACAGCGGTGTCGCTGCGCACCTGTCTATAACCCTGGGAGATTTGTACATCGCCCTCCAGCAGGGCTATACCCTCTTGCAGGGCTTCGGTACTGTTGGCATTGACCCGCAGGGACGCCTGCTCTGGTTGTATTTCTGCATCTGGGTAATCCCGAGAGGGTTCTATATAGGCGCCACAGCAATTTTCATCCAGAGAGGCCCTCTGTGCAGGCGTCATATCCACCTCTTCAACCCAGTCCAGGTTGCGCACAGCTGCCAATCTAGGCTCGTCGGGAATAGCGCGGGCAGGCCTGGCACTGTGGGGCGGCCTGGGGATCAGGTTATCGCTGCTCACGACCTCCTCAGTGCACAGCCAGTCGCCATTGGTATCTGCTGCACAGTCCCAAGAGGATTGCAGCTGCTCCTCCGCCGCAGACAGGCTAGAGCCAGACGCCAGCGCAAGCAGCGCCAAACTGCACAGACTTGTCTGAATCACTGGTAAGCGGTGTAAAAGGGCTAGCTGCAAAACGTTTATCCAAAAACTTTTTTCGATTCCCACATTTTACCTGATATCTGCCCAGAGTAGAGACCTCTAATTGCCGCAAATAGGCTAGAATAAAGTTTTTTTGCCTCAGCCCAAATTTGAGCTGGTATAGATGCCCAACTGTCGGATAATAACTGGCATTGAACACAGGATTTACCCGTTGCCAAACCATAATCAACAGCAGCAGTTTCACAACTGGATTTGTGCCTCTCTTCCCGCAGCGGCGACATTGCGCGGGCCTCTCGAAACCCGTGCTTTGACTGGGGATGCTGGGTTTCGCCGCTACTATCGCCTCAACACAGAGCCCAGTTTAATTGCGGTCGACTCGCCGCCAGCCAAAGAAAATAACGCCGCCTATGTCAATATCGCCATGGCGCTCCAGAGCGGGGGGCTACGCACGCCGATTATTTACGCAGTGGATTTTGCTCAGGGCTATCTGCTACTGGAGGACTTCGGCGACCAGCTATTGCAGCCGCTGCTTAACGACCAGACTGTGCCCCAGCTCTATGCTCTAGCTGAAACAGCCCTACTAGAACTGCAGCAGTTGCCGGATAATCCGGCACTGTTTCCCCGCTACAGCACCCAGTTGCTGGTTGACGAGATGAACCTGTTTAAACAGTGGTTTATGGCTGAACTCTTAGGTTTAGAGTTGCAAGCGGAGGAGGCCGCTATGCTGGATAGTCTGTTTTCTCAGTTAACTCGGAGTGCCGCAGAACAGCCTCAGGTGCTGGTTCATCGGGATTATCACTCGCGCAATCTGATGCTTGTTGGCGAGAGTAGCCTGGGTATTATTGATTTTCAGGACGCTGTCTGGGGACCTATTACCTATGATTTGGTATCCCTGCTTAAAGACTGTTACATCCGCTGGCCAGCGGAGCAGACGCGGCAGCGGGCGCTGGCATTTAAACAGCGTCTGGGGCTATGCGCAGAGGATCAGCAGTTTTTGCGCTGGTTTGATCTAATGGGGTTGCAGCGGCATATCAAGGTAATGGGAATCTTTGCTCGATTGGCTCTGCGGGATAACAAACAGGGCTATCTTAGAGATCTGCCCCTGGTTATTGAGTACAGTCTCGAGGCGGCACAGCAGTACCCTGAGTGCCAAGACTTTTGTCGTTGGTTTCAACAGCGCGTCGAGCCGCTGCTGGGGAGTCAAAGCTGGTACACAGAGGCCCGGGAGCCGCAGCCATGAAAGCGATGATTCTTGCCGCGGGCTACGGCAAACGCCTGCGACCATTGACAGAAACAACGCCCAAGCCGTTATTGCCGGTGGGAGGCAAGCCCCTGATGCAACACCATATAGAGCGACTGGCTGCCGCTGGAATCCGCGATCTGGTGATAAATAC
Source organism: Porticoccaceae bacterium (assembly GCA_049623265.1). GTDB lineage: Bacteria > Pseudomonadota > Gammaproteobacteria > Pseudomonadales > Porticoccaceae > HTCC2207. The sequence goes on along the minus strand of JBMZST010000037.1, from coordinate 924 downwards.
CAGCTGGTTAGCTGAACAGATAGAGGACTACTTTGCCGATGGCGCTGAGTTTGGTGTCTCTATAGATTGGTCGCGGGAGTCACAACCGCTCGAAACCGGGGGTGGCATAGCCCATGCCCTGCCGCTGCTTGATGATCAGCCATTTCTATTGATCAACGGGGATATCTGGACGGACTTTCCTATTCAGAGTATTGCTGCCAAAGAACTACCCAGTGACCGCGATGGCTGGCTATTGCTGGTAGATAATCCCGAACATAATCCTCGGGGCGACTTTGGTCTAATTGATGGCCAGCTAGTGTCGGAGGCGCGGCAGAAATATACCTTTAGCGGAGTAAGTCTTTTGCGTCCCCAGCTATTTTCCCGTGCTGACAGATCTAACGCCTGCTTCCCTCTGAGAGATATACTAAGACCGGCAATAGATGGTGGGCGTATTTCTGGAGAGATATACAATGGTCAGTGGTGTGATGTGGGCACGGTTGAGCGCTATCGCCAGATCGATAGCCAGTTAAACCAATAACTTTTTCAGGATGAGTATCGCTATGATGGCAAAACAGTATTTCAAAGGTTTCTTCTGGCTGTTTCTTCTGGTTCTGGTCTATCTCTCGCTATCGCCAATCCCCCCTGTAACACCAGATATCCAGAGCAGCGACAAGCTAGTTCATGCTGCGGCCTATGGCCTGCTGTTCGCTCTTGCCGTTAAGGCCTATAACAGCCGCCTGCCGCTCTGGGCGCTGGCTGCAGCCACCATGGCCTTTGGCGTATCCATTGAATGGGCGCAGTCTCTGACGGGCTATCGCTATACCGAGTCCCTGGATATGGTGGCCAATGGTATTGGCATAGCCCTTGTGTGGCTGTTGGTCATTCTCAGTCGCAGGCGCAGAACAGTATGATTTCTGTTTACCGTGGCAGTGATTATTTTGAAGC
>JBMZST010000036.1:0-11217 GCA_049623265.1 Porticoccaceae bacterium | reverse complement strand
GTTTTGGATCGCGACCCAGATGGGCAAACAGCGGGGCCAGCAGACCGAAATCGCCAATACAGGGTTTCCAACCTAGCAGATAGGGGTACTGCTCGAAATGCTTATCCAGGGCCAATAAAAACTCCATATACAGGGTTTCTACCAGATCGCGGCTGTCATCGTTAACGCCAAAGATCATAGCGGCATAGCGCATTTTATCCATCATGTACTGGGTTTTGGCCTCGCGCTCCGGATGAGCCCGCTGGGCATGGAAAAAGTGGTAGTGCAAAAACGATAGGTTTTCCTCGGGAAAATTCCAGCGGTAATGCATGGCGGGACGCAGCAGCCCCTCGGCGCCAACCAGGTCAAACAGGCCACTGACAATCTGCTGCTTGGGCGTTGTGGGCTGGCAGGGGCGACCATTGGCCGCCTCAAAATACTCCACAATAGCGGCCCCATCGCGTATCACTTGTCCCTCCGGCGTTCGCAGCACAGGTATGGTGGCCAGCTTAGCTGCGGGCACAATCTCCGCCTTAAAACTCTCATGACCACAGGAAAACTCCTGAAACGGGATGGCATTTTTAATCAGATAGGATCGTGCGCGTCCGGAATACAGAGAATGGGGTAAGGCATACAGAGAGTGAGTCATAGGATTTTACTCGTTGAATAATTGTTATTAATTGGATTTTGACTGGCTGCGATAAACCAGCACAAAAGGCAGCAAAAGTAAGCACAGCAGAACAAATATCAGGATATTGTCGCGAAAGACCGTCTGCAGGGCGTTGAAAATAATCTGGTTTTCAAAGCTGTAGCCCGGGGGCATGGGCAGTACATTGTTTTCTGTAAGATACTGCTGGTAACGCCCCAGCATAAGCTGCAACTGAGCCGGGTTTTGCGCGCTGAGATCTCTGGTCTCGCCCGGATCATCCAGTATATTAAACAGATGCCATTGGGCATCTCCCTGGGTGCCGCCGTTAAACACCAGTTTGTAGTCACCCATAAACAGAGCGCCATGCCCCATCAGTTCGTGGCCTATGGCATCATCTTCCCCATGGACTCTGTCCCCACTGCCCTCCACCAGCGGCACCAGACTGCGACCAATAATCGGCTCGACTGAGCGGCCGCCGTAGCGCGCAGGGGCAGGCTCGATTCCAGTCAGGGCCAAAATCGTTGGGGTGATATCGGTGACAAAGGCAAAGGCACTGGTCAGCTGATTTTTTGCCGCTACACCGGCGCCAGCGATAATCATGGGCACGCGCATACCGCCCTCGCCCAGATAAAATTTATAGTAGGCCAATGGTGAGGCTGCGGCACTGGCAAAGCCCGGGTTAATTGTATTGAAACTGCCTTTCAGCCCCAGTGTTTCATAGTCAACGCTGTAGCCCTGGGCGGCCTGTGCTCGGCGATTTCTCCAGGCATTTTGCGCCGGCACACCCATGGCTTCAGCACCATTGTCTGAAGAAAAAATAAATACCGTGTTGTCGTACTGGCCTATGGCTTTTAGGTGGTCGACCAGGCGGCCAATATGGTGATCCATAGCCTCGACCATAGCGCCGTAAACCGCCATGCGCTTGGCTTCATAGGCCTGCTGGTCGGCGCTTAGAGCATCCCAGTCAGCGGTGCTGGCCATGGTCACCATAGCACTGCCTGCAGGCACTATGCCCAGCTCGATGGCCCGCGCCAGCCGCTCTTGGCGCAGTGCGGTCCAGCCCTGGTCATAGACGCCTATGTAGCGATCGATATATTCCTGGGGTGCCTGCACTGGTATATGCACCGCCTGAAATGGCACATAGGCAAAAAAGGGCTGACCATCCGCCAGATTACTATCGATAAACTCAATGGTTTTATCCACTAAAAAACGCGAGGAGTAAAAGTCCTCGGGCAGCTGGTACTCTTGGCCATCCGCATACCAGTTGGCCTTTTTGTAGATGGGCAAATAGGGTTTTTGCTCCCAGTTATCGGCTCCGGAATCCGCCAGCGCTACCGTACGTTCAAAGCCGCGCACGCTGGGTAACTTGTCCGGTGTCTGGCCCAGGTGCCACTTACCTGCCATATAGGTGTGATAGCCGGCATCCTGTAACAGCGTCGCCACAGTCACCACATTGTGCCCCAGGGTTCCGCTGTAGTGGCGGTATTGGGACTGCTCCGGTGGAATCATTTCCGGAATATTGGGCACACCAGAGCGATGACTATCCACCCCAGTGAGTAACATGGCCCTGGAGGGCGCACAGTTGGCGCCCGTATGGTAGTTGGTAAAACTAACCCCCTGCTCAGCCAGCGCCGAAATACTGGGTGTGCTGATCTCGCTGCCATAGGATGCAAGGTCAGAAAAACCCAAATCATCCGCTAGAAGCAACACAATATTGGGGCGCTCCTGCGCGCTTACCAGGGCAGCCTGACCCAGTGCCAATAGCAGCAGTGCAATCTGACGCCAGCAGAGACTTGGGTGCAACCGCATCTTAATCCTTGTCCGCCAAGCGGCGCGATCCCAAATAGAAAATAACGCAGGCAATAATCTCCACCGCGATCATATCCACGGCAAAGCTGGCGCCGTGAAACAGCCAGGCCATGATCCGCATAATAGCGGTGAGCCCAAGTAAAATAATCGCTGGGTAGTACCAAATACGGCGGCCCGTAGTCAGCGCCAGCAGAACAAAAATAGCCAGTGATAAAAAGAAGGCTCCCAGATCACCGATTTGGGAACTCAGCCCCAAGCCCGTCATTAATGTCATACCGAACTCAGTGGCAACACCTTCCGGAGCCACCAGCCAACGCAGCCCGATGGAGGCAAAGACCAATGCCAGTAAGGCGACGACAATTTTTAGGATTTTATTCATTGTTATTCTCCTACTTTAGAAATTTAAGAGGTTAAACCACATCCAGTACCTGAAGAACTGGCGCGCCAGCCACGAGTTTGCCCATAGCCTTCTGGGCCTCCAAAAAGTAGCCTGCCTTGCTATGGGCCTCAATATCAGCTGCCGTGCGATACTGCTCCATCACCACATATTCCTGAGGGTTCGATTTGCTGCGGTGCAAAGCATAGAGCAGCGCCCCCTCTTCATTGGCCAATACCTTTTCAATCAGTGCTTTGAATATTGTTTCAAACTCTTGATTCTTACCCTCTTGAACGGTAATTGTTGCCAGTACTCCCAGTGCCATAATGGCCTCCTATTGTTGTTAATTTAATCCCATACTATTGATAATCACGGCCCTGGTATCCCGAGGGTTTATTACCCCATCGATTTCCAAAAACGCTGCGGCTTCTGCCGCCTTGCCCGCCTCATACATTTTGGCTACCAATTCATTAAACAGCTGTTCTCGGGCCTCGCCCTCCAGCTCCTCCAACTCTTTTTTAAAGCCCAGCTTAACCGCCCCTTCGAGGCCCATACCGCCGAACTCGCCCATGGGCCAGGCGGCACTGTAGACCGGTTTTACAAAAGAGCTACCGGCCATAGCCATGGCACCCAGGCCATAGGCCTTACGCACAAAGATACAGACCAGCGGAGACTTGAGGTTGGCGCCTGCGGTAAATAGCTCGGCCATTTTGCGCGCTGCACCCTCGGCCTCACTGTCCGGGCCCACCATAAAGCCCGGTGTATCACAGAGACTGACTACAGGCAGTGAGAAGTTGCTGCATAGGTTTAAAAATCGTGCGGTTTTGGCGGCGGAAACGGCATCGATTGCCCCCCCGAGTACGCGGTTATCATTGGCGATAAGTCCCACCGGATGACCCTCGATACGCATAAAACCAATAATCACTGTTTTACCATGGTCCTGCTGTAGCTCAAGGAAGCTGTCCCTGTCCGCCAGCACCCTGATCAGCTTTCTTATATCGTAGGTATAGCGACGGTCATCGGGCATAATGCTCTGCAGCTGCGCCTGGTCCTCAGCACGCCAGTTGCCCAGAGGCCCCTGAAAATACCCCAGCACCTGTTTGGCTAGACCTGTGGCATCGACTTCATCAGCGGCCACAATATCAATCACACCATTTTTGCTGTTGACCTCCACAGGGCCAATTTCGGTGGGCGCGAAGCTGCCCAGCCCACCCCCCTCAATCATGGCTGGTCCCGCCATACCTATGCAGGACGACTGGGTGGCAATACAGATATCGGCACCCCCATAGAGCGCCGCATTACCGGCAAAGCAGTAGCCATTATTGACCGCAATTCTTGGCACCAGGCCCGCCAGCTGACTCCATACCAGCCAGGTGGTGATATTGAGGCCGGCAATCTGAGTGGTGACATCGGTATCACCGGGGCGGCCGCCACCGCCCTCGGTATACATCACCACCGGCAGTGACTGCTCAGTGGCCACCTGTAGCATGCGATCTATCTTGGCGTGATGAAAAAACCCCTGGGTGCCCGCCAGACTCATATAGTCATTCACAATCACCACTGCCTGGGATTTCTTGGCACCAAATAGCTCGGTATTGATCTTCGCCAGCCCGGTAATTACACCATCGGCAGCGGTTTTTGCCTTTAACTCCTCGGCACTGCGGCGATTGCGCTGGGCGGCAACGGCAAATTGTCCGTACTCGACAAAACTGCCCTGATCCACCAGATGATCAAGATTTTCCCGCGCCGTGCGATACCCTTTAGCATGGCGCTTTTCAACATCTGCAGCGCGATTATCATCCAGGGACTCCTCTACTCTGGACAAAAAAGCGTCAATGCTTCTGTGATCTTTTGATTTTGATGTCATAGCTGTTGTCCTGTTAAGACTGTGTATCCAGCGCCAGCTGATGCTGAATTTCTCGGGCCACTAGCCATAGCCTATCCTGCCCCCAGAGCGCCAGTACTGATTCCCCCTGCCGATTGAGCAATCGGAAACTAGGCACCCCCCAGAGGCCAGCCTCATACATGGCCAGCCGATTAGTCTCTAGAATTTCTTCCCAGCCAGACTGGCCCACCAGGGTTTTAGCCACCGACCAGTCGAGCCCTGCTTTTTCTACCACTTTTTTCAGGCCTCGAGCATTGTTGGTATTAATGCCCTCGGCAAATGCGCAGCGTAAGAAGCTAGCGATTAACTGGTTGCCTCGCCCCTGCTCGCAGGCCCAGGGGTACAGGGAGTAACAGTTGCGCGCCGGGTTGCCTATGGGGTCGTAGAACTTGCCAAATGGTACACCAGCGCTGCGCGCCTCACGGGCTGCATCGGTAAAGATATACATGCCCTTTTCTCTGGTGGCCGGCACACCACGCATCACCATGGGCAATACTGGCCGCACCACCAGATTGACCCCTGTAGTCTCGGCCAGCGCAAGCGTCTGCTCAAAAACCACGGCAGTGTAAGGGCTGCGCAAAGAAGGATAGATCTCCAGTGTCAGGCTGCCATTGTCGCGACGCTCACCAGGCTCCACCTCAAAGCGCGGGGCCAACAGAGGTTGTCCAGGGTGCTTGTCTGCGCCCACTTGGGCCAGTCGGGTCTCTAAATAGTGCAACCGGTCAACACCCCAGTACCATTCTTCCGCGCAGTAAAACATGGCGCCCGAGTAATGTTTTAGCTCGGCGCGCCGAGCATTGCCGCGGTCGATACATTGCGCTGTTTGCTCGGCAGAGGCAGAGCCGAATTGCTCGGCCAAATTTGTCAGGGCAGTGGCATCAGCAGACCAGAGCACAGAGGTGACGGTGCTGAGCAATTGGGGGAGATTCTCAGAGATAGATGAGTCGAGCATTATCGCAGCCAGGATCGACTGCGCTTGCTCAATGGCCTCTGGCGCAGGCACAGGGCCATCGCCAGGGAGCTCAAGCCCATAATAGGGCGCGATAAACCCGGCATCATACTGCGCAAGCTTGAGCAGTAGCTCGGGTTCAACCGCGTTCTTGCCGGAGGGTCCGGTCACCAGATAACAGCGCAGCTCAATATCGTAGCGCTGACTCAGCGAATGTAACAGCTGAGCCGCCAAGTGACTGTAGCCGTCGTCGAGCTGATGGAAGTACTCCACTAGATATTTTGCGCCTTCGGACCGGCGCTGTTTTTCGATTTTTTGTCGTCGGCTCTCTAGCCGCTGGGGACTGATAACCTGGGTCATCACCTTGGAGGACAGCAATCTCAAGGTGGCACTGGGGTCCATTGTGGCCGCCCCACCCTGATCCTTAAACTGCTTAGCCATGCCCAGCCCCTGTCGTTATTGTTGTTATATAAACTGACGATAAGGTATCAGTTTAGCGGCATAAAATAAACTGGCATAGATACTGTTAATTTATTAAGCTACCAAAAAAGACAGAGGGTCACTCTATGAGTTTGATCGATAAGCTGTTCCCCAAACAGGCCAATAATAATTATCAAGGCAGCAAGGTTGCCCTGTACGTATTCTATCTGCTGATGGCCATCTATACCTTCCGCGGCTTTATGCACTTTCTTGCGGACGATGGCGGCATCAACAATATAGCCTCGATTATTATCTTTCCCTTTGCCGAGGGCGCGCCAGACCCTAACAATGTGATATACCTGTTTGCCTCACTCTGGGGATCATCCCAATTGCTGATACTGTTTGTCTTTTATATCTGTATGTGGCGCTACCGCAATCTACTGCCGCTTCTGTGGCTCACCGTGGTTATGGAAATCCCCATGCGTATGGCGGCTGGTACCATGCATCCGTTGTCGGCGCCCTATTACGAGCATGTGCCCCCGGGGTCTACCAGCAATCTGCCTCTGCTGGCTATTGCCTGCATAATGCTGGTGCTGTCCCTAAAGACTAAAAAGACCTCAATCAGCTCTGAATAATTATCTGCTCACAGCCAGTGCCTGCCAGCATCGAATCGACACGGGCTCTATCGGCCTGGGTTAAGGCCTGGTATTCGCCGTTGATCCACTGCAGACATTTGCCCTGATAGTTAAAGGTTTGCTGGGTCCAGCGGGCGCCATCAATCTCCATTTCCCAAGTCTTCTCTCCCGCCTCCATGGCCCGGGCATTGGCCAACAGCGCCGGCGCATAGACATGACCCACTTCCTTGAGAATGGCCTGCAGCGTATCTGGTGCAGTCTCTGGGGTGTTCCAGTCCTCAACACAGGGGTCGAGCCCGGTTTGATCCTCCATCAGCCCAGTATAGGCCACCGCTCGGGGGGACAAGTCATGAGTAATTTCCCGTGATGTTGGATCAAAGCCCACCAACTGGGTGAACTGACCATAGAGGGCAAAGTCAGAAGCGCCGGGGCGCCTGCCCATCAGGAAAGGCTGCTGGGTAAAATGAGACTCCAGGGCCAATAGCAACCGTCGGTAACTGGCATCGATTAAGGGGGCAGTTACCTCGTTGGAGCCCACCACATGAAGCCGACCCATCTGGCGCTCAGAAATAGCGCGTTTCAATCGAGCCAATTGCTCCTCAGGCAGATTGAGCTGATGCACTAGAGGCAGCTGAGTACCTGCATTGTCGGCATCTGCTTGGGGGTACCAGCGGTAATGGAACATATATTTAGTGCACCATTCGTCGGCAAAATCCTCGAGCAAGTAGTCGATAAAAGCCATCGCTGGATCATTTGGAATCACTGAGCGCCCCTGGTGCTCTGCCTCAAAGCGCCGAATAATTGGCGTTGAGTCACAGACCGCCTGCATCTCCCCCGCTGGGTCGGGCAGCACAAAGGTTGGCAGCAGCGGAACCTTGGGTTTAGCGATGCCCATCTGGCTGAGAACCGCACCGGGGTTGGCCCATAGAATACGGTAAGGTATGTGACGGTATCTGAGCAGCGCGACCATTTTTCTGGTGTAGGGCGACGGCGTTGCCCCGATAAGGGTAACAGGCTGGGATTGAGTCATATTGGGCTCCTGGATAAGCGCATATCGCGAGTCTAAAATATATTGACACAGACTATGCCATCATGCCACCCTTTAATTTCTCTTTAGTATCGACTAGGGAAATGGCTTATGAAAAAGCGCTACTTCTTCGGAATCTTGATTATCCTGTCAGGGCTTGCCCTCTTCAGTCAACGCGGAGACCTATTTTTGTCCCTGGTGCCCAAGGGCATCGAAACCAATCTGCAGCGCAACAGGATTGAGGAGCTGGGCGATGGCCTGCACATTGCCCTCTGTGGCGCCGGCGGCCCCATGCCCTCAGAGACTCGCTCTGGACCCTGTGTCGCCGTGGTTGCCGCCGGCAAGTTATTTCTCGTGGATACCGGCAGCAATGGCATACGCAACCTTGGCCGCATGGGCTTTGGCCCTGGGCTTATCAGTGGGGTATTTTTAACCCACTTCCACTCCGACCATATTGACGGCCTTGGCGAGGTTGCTACCCTGCGCTGGGCCGGCGGTTCCCATAAGTCACCGCTGAGGATCTATGGCCCCGAGGGTGTAGCCGAGGTGGTGGATGGTTTTAACCAGGTGTATGGCCAGGATATGGTCTATCGCCATGACCACCATGGCGAGAAGACAACACCAAAGAGCGGTGCAGGTATGGTCGCTATCAGCACCCCCCTACCGGCCGACGGTGAAATCCTCAGTGTCTATGAGCAGGATGGACTGACTGTAGAAATGCTGGCAGTGGATCACTTTCCGGTTTCCCCCGCCGTAGCCTATAGATTTAGCTACGGAGGACGCACAGCATTGATCTCCGGCGATACCAGCAAATCAGCGAATATCGAAAAATTTGCTCAGAATATCGACCTGCTAGTTCATGAGGCCCTATCCCACAAATTGCTCAAAGCCATGAGGGAGGGTGCAACCAATGCCGGCCAGCCCAATATGGCAAAGATCTTTCACGATGTATTGGATTACCATGCGTCTCCCATAGAGGCCGCTGAAACAGCGAGGGATGCCAATGTGGGTCACCTGCTCTACTACCATGTGGTGCCACCATTGGATCAACCCGGTGCCGAAGCCGCCTGGTTAGAGGGTGTTGATCAGCACTTCAGTCAATTCACCCTGGGGCAGGATGGCACCAAGATATCGCTGCCAGTAGGTTCCACAGATATTGTGATTGATAACAGTGGTCTGTAACCGACAGAAGCCCCGATGTGTATGCATTCTGGGTCGAAATATGACAAACTTGATGCCATTAGTCATCTGAAGAAGTCAATTCTATGCCCCATAGCCCCAGCAGCACCAAAAAAGTAGATGGTCGCCGCCTGCGCAGTGATCGCAGCCGTCAGATCATCGTTCAGTCAATGCTGCAACTGATCAATGAAGGCAATCTGGCGCCCACAGCACAGCAGATTGCGAACCATGCAAAAGTAGGTATTCGGTCTGTCTTTCGTCACTTTGAAGATATGGAAGCGATTTTTGCGACAGCCGACCAACTGTGGCGTGAGGGTTTTATCGGCAAGACCTCCTCAGTGGACCCTGAACTACCTGTGCTGCAACGTATTCGCTGGGCCGTCACCGAACTGCAAACGCTGTTTGAAGGCAATAGCTGCCTCTTGAAATCCACCGCAATAAGGCGCTGGCGGTCGACCTTCTTGCAGCAAAACTACGCCAAAATTCAAAGTAGAATGCGCGCGGACATTGAGCGTGCTCTGCCGGAGATAGGGCCTCTCTCCTCGTCTCGTCAAGAGGCGATTTTTGCCCTGATGTCCTTCGAGTACTGGGATCGATTGCGCGACCACCAGTCACTTAGCTCTGACGACAGTGCGAACCTGCTAGTTGAAGTGCTGGAATCCCTGATTTCGCCCGCTTAAGGGAGGCAAAAAGTCGAACTCATGGGTCATGATTTTCGATTTACACTCCGCTACCCGGCCAGCTAGTCTTGTGACTCTTTAGGGGAGAGCGTCATGTCTAAAACTATCGACTTTTATTTTGATTTCGGCAGTCCCACCGCCTATCTAGCGCACAAACGTCTGCGCCAACTGAGTGCGGAATACGGTTGCGATATTAACTACCAGCCTATTTTGCTGGGCGGCCTGTTCAAAGCTTCGGGCAATACGTCGCCGGTAACCGTACCGGCAAAAGGGCAGTATATGATGACGCAGGATTTACCGCGTTTCGCCAAACTGTACCAGGTGCCACTGAACCTAAATCCGCATTTCCCTATAAACACTCTTAACCTGATGCGCGCGGCCATTGCGGTGCAGGCTCAGGGAGACTTCGGCACCTTTGTAGAGGCCGTATTCGATGCAATTTGGGTCAATCAAGAAAATATGGGTGAACTGGACGTAGTGAGCAGAGTGCTCTCTGATGCAGGCTTAAACCCAGAGCAAATTATGGCCAGTACCCAGGACCCAGAAGTCAAAGCACAGCTAATTAGCAACACCGAAGCGGCCGTCGCAAAAGGCTGCTTTGGAGCGCCGACTATGTTTTTGGACGACCAGATGTTTTTCGGTCAGGACCGTATCCAATTTATCGAGATGGCCCTACAATAACGACCAAATTATTATAAGAACGCCTGTTTCAAACAGAATCATAAAGGGGAAATCTATGTTACCTCGCTTATTAAAAGTTGCCATCACTATGTTACTGACCAGTGGCCTTATGCAGGCCCAGGCTGGCGTAGTGAATCAGCAATCGATCAGCAACCCAGACAACGAATGGTTGAGCTATGGTCGCAACTACAAAGAGCAGCGCTTTAGCCCGTTAAATAAAATTAATCGCGATAATGTGGACGAGTTGGATCTGGCCTGGTCGTTTCAGTTCTCGACAGCTCGCGGTATGGAAGCCACACCGCTGATGCATGACGGCGTTCTCTATGTCAGCACCGGCTGGGCCCATGTCCATGCCCTGGATGCACGCACCGGCGAGCAGCTGTGGCACTATGATGCTCAGGTACCCAGGGATCATCTGATTAAAACCTGCTGCGGCGCGGTTAATCGTGGCGTAGCCATGTGGCAGGGTGAGGAGGAATCAGACCTGCAGGTGTTTTTTGGCACCCTGGATGGAAGACTGATTGCTCTGGATGCCAAGACAGGTGAACTTAACTGGTCGGTGCAAACCACCCCTGCAAACAGCAACTACAGTGTCACCGGCGCACCGCGCGTGGTGGATGGCAAAATTATTATTGGTAACGGCGGCGCCGAACTGGGCGTGCGCGGATATATCACCGCCTACGATGTTAAAAATGGTGGTCAGCTGTGGCGCTTCTATACGGTGCCCGGCGACCCCAGTAAACCTCAGGAGCACCCTGCGCTGGAAGTTGCAGTTGAGACCTGGGGCGACAAGTCCTGGCACAGGGTTGGCGGCGGTGGCGGCACGGTCTGGGACTCCATTGTCTATGACCCTGAGCTGGACCTGCTCTATATAGGTACAGGCAATGGCTCACCCTGGAACCGGGAACTGCGCAGCCCTGGCGGTGGCGATAACCTTTATGTCAGCTC
>JBMZST010000035.1:0-11429 GCA_049623265.1 Porticoccaceae bacterium | reverse complement strand
GCTTTCAAGTCGCCCAGGCCTGCGAAATCAAGATAACTCTTTGCGGAAAGGCTAATATTTTCCATTTAGATCACCACTAACTCGGCGCGCAAGCTACCGGATGTTTTTAGTGCCTCAAGGATGGCAATCAGTGCCGAAGGCGAGGCCCCCACCTGATTGACCGCATCTACAATTTGACGCAGGTCGACACCGGGCTGGAACAGCACCATTTTGTTGTTCGGCTCTGCTACTTCAATATCGGCATTCTGAACAGGCACGGTCTCACCCTCGCCAAAGGGGTTGGGCTGGCTCACATCGTTAGTGGCAGAAATGCTGACCGAAATAGTGCCGTGGGTAACGGCAACCGCTGTGACTTTTACATTGCGATTAATCACTGCCGTGCCGGTTCTGGAATTGATAACAACCCGCGCTGGCGGCTCGCCTGGTGTCACTTCCAGATTTTCAATCATGCTCAAAAAGGTGACTCGCTGAGAGGAATCCATGGGTGCTTTGACGGCGACAGAAACAGCATCTATGGCTGTAGCAACACCGGCACCAAACGCCAGATTAATAGCCTCGGTTACCGCGTTGGCCGTTGAGAAATCCTGTTCACGAATATTGAGAACAATATGATCGGCATTTTCAAAAGGGGTCTTTACCATGCGCTCGACGGTGGCACCATTGGGGATGCGACCGGATGTTGGCACACCGATCTGAATGCTGCTGCCCGCAGCATCGGCGGAGATACCGGTGACGGTTAATGCGCCCTGGGCCAGGGCATAGGTCTCACCATCGACACCCTTTAACTGAGTCATTACCAGCGTTCCGCCGCGCAGCGATTCTGCTACACCTATGGCAGAGACATTGATATCCAGACGTTGACCCGGCTTGGCAAAGGGAGGTAGCTCAGCGGTAATCATAACCGCTGCCATATTTTCTACTTTCAATTCTTTCTTGGCATTCTGTGCTGCCAACGAGGCCATCTGATCGCCCAGATCATAATCACTGACGGGGCCATCAACACTGACACCCAAGCCTGAAAGCATGGTCTTAAGTGCCTGCGCGGTCAGAGGTAAATCTTTACCGTCACCGGAGCCCTGCAAGCCAACCACCAGGCCAAAGCCCACCAGTTTGTTGGTGCGTACGCCTGCCACATCTGTGAGATCTTTAATGCGATCTGCACTGGATAGCGGTGCTACCAGCAAGGTGGCAAAAATAGTTAGCGCAGCCACAGCTTTGTTTATCGTCAACATAATCGTCTCTCGTCAGCCGGCTTAGAACGGCCAGAATTTATAAAGTAATTTGTTGCCCCAGGACGGTGTGGTCGCATTGGCGAGATCACCTGTGCCCTGGTAAGAAATCTGTGCATGGGCAACGCGGGTTGAAAGCACGGTATTGTCTGGCTGGATATCCGCGGGGCGTATAATGCCTTTGACGCGAATAAATTCGCTGCCTTCGGTTAAGGCCAGTTGTTTCTCGCCGATAATGACCAGATTGCCATTGGCCAGTACTTCGATCACCATGGCTGAAATAGAGCCGGTTAAGGAAGCGGTCTGCCCTGCTACACCAGAGCCGTCACTGGTAATCGCTGAACCCGAGGTTCTTACGCCATCAAAAAATCCGGCGCCAAAGCCCAGTTTGTCAACAATGGAATTCTTTTGGTTAAGACCAATCGCATCGTTGCTAGTCTCTCGACTCGTAGTGACACCAGAGGTGCGAGATGCCTGAGTGGTTTCATTCAAGAGTACCGTGATCAGATCACCCACCTGGATTTCTGTGGCCTGATAGCTGCGCAGATCCCCAAACAGTTCACGGCCATTGGTAAATATAGATCCCGTCGGCTGCTGTGGCTGTTTGGCCGGTATTGGCTGAATCGGCGAAAACTCCGCCGTGGGCATCATGCGCGGCTGTGCACTGCAGGCCGATAACAGGCTAGCCAACAGACAGAGAGTAAGTACACGGTTTATCATCGGTTACCCGCCTTATAGATTATTATTGAGGAAACGCAACATGCCATCTGCCGCAGAGATCGCCTTGGAATTCACTTCATAGGCGCGCTGGGTTTCGATCATATTGACCATTTCTTCTACAACGTTAACGTTGGAGGCTTCCAATGTTCCCTGCATCAGCATACCGGCACCATCTTCGCCGGGGATGCTGACGATGGGGTCGCCACTGGCTTCAGTTGCCGCCAATAGATTGCGACCCATAGCCTGCAGCCCTGAGTTATTGACGAAGCGAGTTAACTGAATCTGCCCTATCTGTGCCGCACCACCGCCATTGGCCAGCTCGGCGGTCACGGTGCCATCACGGCCAATGGTGATACTGGCAGTGTTCTGGGGCACGTTAATCGCTGGGATCAGAGCCTCACCCCCAGCGGTGACAATCTGACCTTCCGCAGACAGCTTGAAAGAACCGTCCCTAGTATAGGCAATGGTGCCGTCAGCCTGCTGGATGGCCAGATAACCGTCACCGGTCACCGCCACATCCAGAGCATTTTCTGTGGTGATCATATTGCCCTGCACATGCAGCTTTTCAGTGGCCATCACTCTGGTACCTGTGCCCAATAACAAACCCGTTGGAGTCTGAGAATTGGCATCGGTCTGACCGCCGGCGGGAACAATGTTTTGATACAGCAAGTCTTCAAATACGGCGCGGTCTTTTTTAAAGCCGGTGGTATTCACGTTTGCCAAGTTGTTCGAAATCACTTGCATGCGTGTCTGCTGCGCAGTGAGTCCGGTCTTTGCAATCCACAATGATGCGTCCATTGTTAATATCCTTTGTTAGTGAGTCTGGGGTCTAAATCAAAATGATTTAGGGCAGTCTCATCATGGTTGAACCTGTTTCATCAACTGATTTAATTTCAGCTAACATTTTTGTATGGGCTTCAAATGAACGACTAAAGTCCATCATTTGAACCATGGCTTGAATTGGGTTGGCATTGCTGCCCTCCAGCTGTCCGCTGCTCACTGAAACTGGCACCGGGCCGGTGGGAAAATCAACGCCGCGCAAATTCACATCCAGAGGTTCAAATAATCCGTCGGGGCGACGGGTCAATGGCGTCTCGCTGGCGTCCCTCAGCAGTAACTGGCCCAGAGCCTCTGGTTCCACATCTGGCTGATTGGGTACTTGGCCAAACACTGTGCCATCGGCACTGATGCTGACTAGCTGCCCCGGGGGAACATTGATGGGGCCCTGCTCACCCAGAATTAAGTCACCCGCGGCGTTTTCGATAACCCCTGTGGGCGAAACACGCAAATCACCACGGCGCGTAAAACCAATCTCGCCGTTTTGCGCCTGCACCCCGAGAACCGTTTTGTTATTCATCACTACATCCATGGCATTGCCCGTGGTAATCACGGCGCCAGGTGTAAGCTTGATGACATCTTGCAGGCCATGGGCCGAGGTGTAACGTGATTCGTTACCTGGACCTTCGAGCTTGACTGCCTGAGATGCCAGGGAATAACTTTCCTTAAAACCTGTGGTGGCTACATTGGCGAGATTGTTACTAATCTGCGCCCTAATAGTAGACTGGCTATTCATGGCACCTAACGAAGTAAAAGCTAATCTGTCCATTTCAAATTCCTGCTAATGTCTTAAACCGCGAATTAACCGCGAATATTAATAATGGTTTGAGTCAAGGAGCTGTTGGTTTCAATCGCCTTGGCATTGGCCTGGAAATTTCTCTGGGCACTGATCAAGGCAATCAGCTCGGAGGTCAGATCAACGTTTGACCCCTCGATTGCACCGGATCGAACACCGCCATAACCAGCACTGCCAGCTTCAGCCATCAGAGCATCACCAGACGCAGAGGTGGCTGTGTAGTTGGTGTCACCAATCTGTCGCAACCCTTCAGGTGTGGTGAAATTAGCCAGGGCTATTTTGCCCAGAGAAAGCTGGGTGCCATTGGAATAGCTGGCAACTACCAGGCCGTCGTTGCTGACATTGATATCCACCAGATCACCCTCTGGCGCTCCGTTCTGCGTGCGACTGTTAATGGCAAAAGGCGAGCCAAATTGCGTGGTGCCTTTGTAGCTCAGATCAATATCACCACCGGTGATATCGGCGCTAGCCAATGCGGCACCACCCACCGGAGAAATCAGGGTTCCGCTGGCATCAAAGGTCAGTTCACCTTTATCCAGGAAGATAGGTGTCCAGTAGGGGACGTCGGTCTCGGTGTAGCCCACCGCCGACTGCGTTTCTACCCAGTTGCCGTCGGCATCTTGAGTTACGTAGTATTCACTGGTGCCGTCGGAATCAGCCTCTAGCTTGATATAGGTTGAGGATTTACCAAAGGCGGCTTCAAGCCCATCTAGGCCCCAGTCCGCATGGCCGGCAACCTGCACAAATGATTTGTCTGTTGCTGTGGCGCCGGTAATTACCAGGCCGCCAGAGGCATCATCAAACTCCACACTGACGCCGGATACAGAGCGCCCGGTAATATCCGCCAGAAGATTAATTTGTTGCTCGATTTCCGCGGTGAAATTACCAATGGAATACTGACCCGTTGGAATGCTGATCTGTCGGGAAATTCCATCCACCACCACACTGAGATTTTGATTGGTGGGGGTTACCGAAAATGCTGTTTTTGGATCAATATTCATGGGTTTGCCAATGAGCACCGCGGGCTGGCTAGCCTGACCGCGTACAACAGGAACATTGCTGATCTGTGATGTTTCCGCAGCCACAATTTGACCCGCGGCTGGAATACCCAGCAGCTGCTGGGCCAGCTCAGAGGCGTCTGCAAGTTCAAGGCTGGAGGCATCTCCGGTCATACCAGAGGCCAGTACGAATTCTCCATTGATGTAATTGACGGTCATGCCATAACGCTGGTTGTTGACCGCGACAATGAGCTCACCGTTGGGTACTACGCCAGCGAGAATAGTATCTGATTCGTCGTTATCTGTAGCTTCCAGCAAGGTACCTTTGGACGTGGCGGTCTGTTCAGTAAGACCAAACACATCGTTTCTGGCGGCGCCTTCGGCACCAGAGCTCAGATACAGAGAGTCGGTAGAGTTGCCGGTTTGCTTAAAGCGAAAACCCTGACTGGCCGCATCATAACTGACCTCTAAATCAGAGAAGTCGTTAGCCGCGCCAGCGGTTGCCAGTAGCGCCTGATTAATCGCATAGGTCAGAGGTTCAGCGGCGGAGATGGCAGTGGCGTTACCATTGTAGGTATTTAGCAGCGTAGCCATATTCAGTTCGATGGCGGTTTCATCGCCGGCTGCATTCACCCGCGTTATTCTGAGTGGCTGACTGGCAGCAGCAGTAAAATCAAAGTTTTTGCTATCGCCGAAAC
The DNA here is from genome assembly GCA_049623265.1 of Porticoccaceae bacterium. Classification (GTDB taxonomy): domain Bacteria; phylum Pseudomonadota; class Gammaproteobacteria; order Pseudomonadales; family Porticoccaceae; genus HTCC2207. Next base: position 6,151 of record JBMZST010000035.1, on the reverse strand, counting down.
GGTCATTGATTGCATTGGTCAGTTCAAAGGCGATCTCGGTTCCAGACATGGCTTCGGTAGAACCGGCCAGATGCTCCAGACCAATAGAAATAGGCGCTGAGCCATCCACCTTTAGAGTAAATAGATTAGACAGGGCTTCACGGGTCATACCAGCCGCAGAGAAATCTACGCCATTGCTGTTGTTAGTCAGATTAAGCCCATCGGCAAAGGCTGTTCCGGGGGCAACACCAAAATTAACACTGGCTGCCTCAGACTGCGTGGGTGTGGCCAGATTGTCGTAGGAGTACTTTTTGTACTTGGTGCCTGCCACAACCATATATTCATTAGGGTTAGGGCTGGTGGCCTGCAACTGGGCCAGTTCGGCGCTGGATTTTACCTCGCCGTACTTATTAATAAAGTATTGATCGCCAGACTGATTGGCGGCATGAATTAATTGCGACTCCACCGGCTGGTCGTCAATGTAGACATGGGTCTGCCATTTATTTAATGGGCTGGCGGCAGTGGCATTGGCGGTTTTAACATAATAGATGGTTGCCAAATGGCTATCACCTGAGGCGCCATAGACAGTGATGGAAGTACTTTTGTTGTAGGTGGTGGCGTCGCCTGGATCAAAGGCTTTAGTAATCACGGGCGAGTCCGAGGGCAGGTTTAACCCCAGGCCAACCTCAGTGGTTGGCTCAAACTCAGATACCGTCTGGCGAGGGATAATCAGCGGCTCGCCCTCTTTGCTAAAGTCGACTTTGTCAGTGTCATCTACTGGAAATGCAATCAGGCTCTGACCAGAGCTGTCAACCACTCTGCTATTCTGGTCCAGCATAAAGCTGCCATTGCGGGTGTAGACCAGGCTGCCGTCTTGGGCAAACAGCGGGAAGAAACCATCGCCGGTAATGGCCAGATCTAAAGAATTGGCAGAGAACTCAATGCTGCCCTGGCTAAACTCTTGGGTGACATCTTTGAGGGCCACACCCAGACCTACGACAGATGTCGCTATCTGCATAGGTGAGGAAGCGAAGATATCGCCAAAATCGGCATCCGAGCGTTTAAAGCTGGAGGTGCCAGAGTTGGCGATATTGTTAGCAGTAACCGAAAGTTCTTTCGATGCTGCGTTTAAGCCGGTCAGTGAAGTGTAGAATGACATAGTCTGTTTCCTTTAATCGTTGGCTTTAAATGCCGATACGCTCGACAGCGGCTAATGAGATAAAGCTTCCATTGCCTACTTCTAGGGATAATTGTTGTGTTTGTGGGTCCCACCTAACGCTCTTTACCTGCGCCATGGTGGTCACTGGAGCGCTTTCTAATTTGCCGTTGCGCACAATATTGGCGGCCATTAAATACTCGCCGTTGGCCACTGGCTGTCCGTAGTTATTGGTGCCGTTCCAGTTAAGCTCTACCTTGCCTGGCATCTGCCCTCCGCGTGATTCGCGGAATACCAGATCTCCGGTCTTCGGATCATAGACGCTAAAAATCAGCTCATCGGCACCATAGGCCAGATTGACTGAACCCTGGGACTGTTGGCCACTGCCACCTTGAACAAAACCGCCTTCTACAGACACTGTCTTGCCAACTAGATTGGCACCGGCCATCATTTGATCTTGGCGCATACCCGCAGCTATTCCCTCCAGGGACGTCTGCATACCTTTAATACCCTCCACGGAGGAGAACTGAGCCAACTGGGCAACAAAGGCCTCGTTGTCCATGGGGTCAAGGGGATTCTGGTTGGTCAGCTGAGTGGTCAACAGGGTCAAGAATGCATCTCGGCCCAGCTCGTCATTGCCAGTGTTGGCCATCATCTGCTGATCCGTATACTGATCAGTGGTTAGATAGGTGGTTGCTGCAACTGCATCTACCATTGGGGCTCTCCTTATACCTTGGTCAGATCAAGCGTGCGCATCATCAGTTCGCGCGCTGTGTTGATCACTTCAACGTTGTTTTGGTAGCTGCGAGCAGAAGACATCATGTCGACCATCTCGGTGACTTCTTCTACATTGGACAGATAGATAAAGCCCTCTTCATCAGCCTTGGGGTTACCAGGATCATGGATGCGGCGGTGTGGCGTGGTGTCGTCGGCCATACCTGCGACCTTGACGCCACCCACATGCTGGGCACCCTGATTGGTTTGCATCTCTGTTAACAGCGCCTCAAATACAGGACGCTTTGCCTTATAGGCATCTTCCGGGCTACTGGCGATGGTGCTGGCATTGGCCATATTGGATGCCGTGGTGTTCATGCGCACCATCTGAGCATTCAGGGCCGTGCCTGCGATACCAAAAATATTACTGATAGACATGGATTATTCTCCTCGCAGTGACTTGCGCACCGCACTCATATCGCCCTCAAGAAAACGCAGGGTCGCCTGATATTCGGCGGCAGCCCTGCCGTATTTGGCCTGCTCAACGCTCAGCTCTACCGTGTTGCCATCCGCGGACGTGTTATAGGGAATGGTATAAACCATATTGCCCTTGCCCATGGAGCCCGCCGACCTGATATGCATTGACTGGGTAGTTTTCAGTCTGTGGTCAAACTGGGTGTCATTGAGCACTGCCTTGAAATCAAGGTCCTGAGCTTTGAAGTTCGGCGTATCGGAGTTGGCGATATTGCGCGCAATAACCTCCATGCGCTGCCCTCGTAGATCCAGTGCCTTTTCATGAATGCCAAAAGCTGAGTCAAACAATTTCATATTCGTTCCGCTAAAGTTTGTGATTCTTGTGTCGATGTTTTCCTCAATTGCAAAAACACCGCGAATACCCTGATGAATGCAAAACAGGTGCCAAGTCGGCGGCAATCGCCGCTTTTTTATTTAAAACCTCAATGCAATCAATAGGTTATATTTTTTATCAAAAGCCGGCTCTGGGCTGGGTTGCCGGTTTTCCGGCAGGTTTTTGCCGCTGTTATTTGCCGCTATGTCGGTATTGCGTCACCCCCCCTTTGTGGCCCATACTCGGGCTATGCATAACTCAATAGTTCTGATTTTTGCCCTGCTTCTGGCCTCTGTTACCCAGAGCCAAATCACGCAACCTCTGCCTGCGAATAAACAGCGTTTGATTGATCAGGCGGAAGCCTGGGTATCGGAGCAAACTGGCGTGGACACTGACCAGATTGAGATCGCGGCTATAGATAGAAGGCTACGGGTGCCAGACTGCGATGGGGACTTTATTGTCAGCTTTCCCTACAGCTCCAGCCAGCAGACTATCAAGGTGCAATGCCCCAATACGGGCTGGCAGATTTTTGTCGGGGTCTCCCTGCATCGCAGCAGCCAGGGTTTTGTGTTTAACAAAGATATGCAGGTGAACCAGGCTGTGACTGCCGCAGATATTACTAAGAAGACCTTTGCGCGATCTGTCAAAGGTGTGGTCACCTCAGTGCAGGAGCTAAAAGATCAGAGCCTAGTGCGAGGCGTGGAGGCAGGTGATTTGGTGCTCAAGCGCTATCTGGCGGATACCACTGTGATCTACCGGCTCGAGCGGGATATTTTGCAGGGCGAGAAAATTAGTCCTGAAGATATTGCCCCAGTCAGCATGAGCCTGACGCGCACAGCTGCAGACCAGCGTTTTCCGCTGCGGCTAATCGATCAGTCTGTAGCGGCGCGAGACCTATGGGCGGGCGCTATTATTTCTCGGCGTGATCTCAATGTGAAACATATGGTGATGACCGCCAAAACAATTGTTACTCGGGGGCAGCGGCTGTCTCCTGAGAATACAGAGCTGAGGGCTTATTATGGCAAGCTGCCTTCAGATGCCCTGCTTGAAGCGGCTGATCTAAATCAGATGGAGGCCATTCACACGGTGCGCGCCGGCCAGTTACTGCGGTCGTCCGACGTGCGGCTGATGTCAATGATTAAAAAAGGTGACAGCGTGGTGCTCACTGTAGGATCTGGCCTGCTAAATATCAGTACCACCATGATCGCACTGGAAAATGGCAAGCTCGACCAACAGATTAAATTGCTAAACCCAGAGTCCAATGAAACCGTAAGAGCCGTAGTGTCGGGGCCTGGAGAGGCCCGAGGGCTTTAAAAACCTCAAAAAGGTAAATTTTTTTCATTTTTTTACTATAGAAATTTGAATTGCTGCCGATATACTCAGTGTAGAAAAAGATTTTTTAGGTGTTTGACCTAAAGGAGATGACCATGACAGATCCAATTTCAGGGCTTAGCCGCAGTCAAGTGCAGCTAAATCCCGGTGCCGATAAGGCCAAAAACAACCGAGCAGACTCGGCTGCAGACGCTGCTGCAGCAAAACCCTCTGCGCCGGCAACAGATGAGCTAGTGCTCAGCGATGCGGCAGAGACCGCGATGGCCAATGCGGAGTTCGACGCAGAGAAAGTGGCCAAAATTAAGGCAGCTATTGAAGCCGGCAATTACCCTTTGGATGCAGACCGTATTGCTGAGAGCTTTGCCTCCCTAGAACGTATGATTGGTGGTAAATAAGCCCGCCTCCCCTCAAGCGCAGGCGGGACTTCCAACTGCGCTTTCCATCCTAGATAATAGTCGGTATGGTTGTTTTAAACAGTTAGCAAAATACCGGACATCATGACTTCTGACTCTGAATATCTCGCCCAGACTCGCCACAAAGCCCAGGTGCTAAAACAGGTCCTGGAACAAGAATTTCAGGCCCTCAAAGATCAGGATCTGACACATTTCGACGAATTGCAGCAACAGAAGCTCGAGATTCTCAGCTTTCTTGCCAGCGAGGATTTACTGGAGCGGGTTAAAACCTATACCCAGGACAGCGACAAACAAGCCGCCCTCAAAAACCTCTCGGCCTGGGATGAAATTATGCTGCTTATCGCCGAGTGCAAAGATATGCACAGCCGCAACGAGGTGTTTATTAGCCGCAAGCTGGAAACCATTCGCGGCGCGCTGCAGACCATTCAGTCACCAGACCCCATGAATACAGTAGAAGTCTACGATCGTCTGGGTAAAATTCGCCCCAACAGATCCCGTCAGACCATGGGCGACGCCTGATAGCACTCTGCCATTATCTGGGTCTGTTATCCCCGGGCTCCATTCCCTTCAGCCAATAGGCCCAGGACAGTACCACAGCCACGGCCACATAAAGATTTTCTGGAATCTCCTGTTTAATCTCTAGTTGACTGAGCAGCGCTGCTAACTGGGGGTCTTCGGCAATATGAATACCACGCTTTTGGGCCTCGGCAATAATAGCCTCAGCTAGGTCGTCTTCACCTTTGGCAGTGAGTATGGGCGCCGGATTATCGCCATACTCGAGGGCGATGGCTCTGCGGATAAATTTATAGGTCATGTACGAACGTCCACCACCTGCCCAGGCCCAGAGAGCGAGGGGTCTATGCTGGGACGACGAGCATCCAGAAGCGTCAACTTGGACAGCTCGAGACCAAAATCTGCCAGGCGACTTTTAAGCTCGCCGGAAGCAGCGCGCGCTATATCCACCGAACCCGGTTGATCTGCCCAGAGTATCATCTCAAGCTTTGAGTTGGCTTTAAGTGTGGTTTTAAGCCAGAGCTCTCCCAGAGAATCTGTCTCTGTGTGCAGGTTAATTACCCAGTCGACCTCGTTATTTTCGGCATACACAGCCTCGCGCTCTATATGGACATCGACCGGATTGGCGTCGAAGAAAGGCAGCACAAAATGATAGGATACTTCGCGATTCTGCTGCGCTTGCACTCCCTCTATTTGGCGACTTTCAATTTCGTCGACCGCACTGCTGAGCTCTGCAATTATTCTTGTCTGATTGGGCGCCGCGGCTTTTAAAAGGCTGCGTAAGAATTGCTTTATATCGGGCCGGACAACGCTCTGTTGCATCAGCAGATACTCGCCAAATAGGCCAGAATTTAACAAGCCGCTGCGTACCACATCTGGGGTTATGCGCTGCACACTGGACAGCAACTGGTCGGCACTCTGCTTGGCATTGGCGGCGGCTAGCTGATCAATAAAAGGCGCCAGAGTTTGAGGGCGAAACAGTTGGCCTATGGTCGAGGGTTGCACTGGCCGATAGATTAAACTGAGGAGTCGCGGCGAGGCGCCCAGCGCAGGAGGTACCGGGATGGATGCGGATGCAACCTTAGCCTCGCCACCTAGAAGAGGCCTCAGGGAACGACCGTAGATAGAACTCTCAACCCGGAAATCTATGCGGTCACCGGGTCGGAATCGCTTGCTGCCATCCCAGTCCAATTCGCG
>JBMZST010000034.1:0-11537 GCA_049623265.1 Porticoccaceae bacterium | reverse complement strand
TCCAAAACCCAGGTCGTTGAATTAATGCGCGTAAGATCTATTCACGACAAACCCGCGATTATCGAGAAAGTAATTCAACCCCTGTCGGTATTCCCCGATATCGATAAGCACGCGGAACTACCCAATGCACTCTACAGGCTCTATCAAGAGAAATATGGCATTACTATCATGTCAGTGGACGATGAGGTGCGTGCGGTAACAATCCCCGAAGCCTATGCCCACCATTTAAATCTGGCGGAAGGCTCGCCTGTACTGATGATTCAGCGCAGCAGTATCACCATTGACGGTCGCGTGGTTGAGCTGAGTACCGCTTACTGTAGTTCCGAGAACTTTGTATATTCAGTTCACCTTACCTAGATAATTATCAGTCGATCTGAGGCTGCAGCCTAAAACACTCTTACTGACCGCAGATTGCGGCCATTGTGGGCAAGCGGTCTTATGCAGTCTTTAGTCCCGCGCCAAATAATGAATTGGCGATGACCAGGCTCGCTCCTGAAGAGTGGTCGCAAAATCAGGTCGCGGCGCAACACCGGCTCGAACAGCATCCCAGGTAGACCAGCGACAGGTTGGGTTTTCTATAGCGCGAGCATAGTAAAAAGCACGCTGCGCTGGATCAAAGTCTGGGTCCTGCCATAAAGCAGCAAGCTCGGCAGAGCCACTCTCCGGGTTAATGGAACAGTCAGAAATATCCACCCGCGCCCCATTATCAGGACAGCGGTTGGTTTGGGCATCGACCACCCCACCATTGGCACAGGCGACATCCATAACCCGCTCATGGGTTTTGCCGGCAGAATCCACCCAGCCCTTAACAACTTGAATACGCTGTAATGGGGCATTTTTGGGGTCCGCTGAAGCTATCACCAAAAACACAGGTGACGACGTATTGTCTTCTGTCTGTTGCTTTGCCAATAAGGTACCGCCCATGGTTACACCATTGGCATAGGCCCGCTCTATACCGTCGGCAGCAGTCAGCATAGTTGCGTCAAATTCATAGCCGGCAAAAAACCGCAGTCTAATGCGCGGGCCAGATGTAGCAAATACCTCTTTGCGGCGAAATGCCTGATAGATAGATTCTCGAGTATTTTCTTCTGCCCAGGCTGCAGCGAATCCTGAGGCTCCATATGTTGGCGAGGCGCCACCAGCGTATACATCGCCGTTGATTTTTACATAGAGGCTTTTACCCAATGGGGTGGGATTAATGGTTTCAGCTAATTTGGTGCTGTAATAAGCTAGCTGACCCCTCAAACCTTTTTGCGGAATCGAACCCCGCTGCTCAGCCGTGCTGGACAGTATGCCTAGTTTTGAAGAGAAGGCTGACTCATCATTTTGACTTGCCGCAGAATGGGTGTCGCTGGAGCCAATAAATCCAAATTGATAGGGGTTTTTGCTGCCCTGTGCCTCAAGCGTCAAACCGGTTAAAAGAGCTTCACGCACATAGGAACCCTTGAGTTGACTGAGCGCGCCGGTGGCAACCCGGTAGGGCGTGATTTCAAAACCGGCCAATTCATCTCTGGTTGAAAGAGTCGGATGGGTCTCTGAAGTACCTTTGATCTGGGTGATCTCGACAATCGGCTCGTTTCTGCTGCGCTGCTCTACATAGCTATTATCGAAAGGGGTTCCGGACCAATCCACCGTTTTAAACATCTGGCCATTAGAGCCATTGGAGTTATGGGGGATTGCCAGGCTCTCCACCCCTTTGCTTCGCAACTCATCCATCCAGTCCCAGAGGTCTTCCGGGTTATTGGAGTGCAGTCGGGAAAAGGGTTCGCGAGGCAGTGTCTCTGTGCCCTGGAAAATAACATTGCGATGCAAATTGCCCATGCTGGTGGTGGAAGAGGTGTATTCATAGCCAGCAAATGTAGTGAAGCGTCCAGGATCATTAAATTGATCTGCGGCATCTATGGTATCAGCCCAGGCGGTTCTGGTGATATCAAGCACCTCCTGGCGATCTATCTTTTGCTCAAAAATACCGCTGACAGCGGTAGGAATAAAATCTGCAAAAGTAATCATGCGTTTAAATCTGCTCAATGTATCAGTGCCGAAATTGTCCGGCGCATTGAGGTCATGGTAGGGCTCTGAAAAGCTATTTTTCGAAAATTCTGTGTCAGTCTCGGCCGCAGCTTTGGCCAGGCCCAGAAACATGCCGTGATCGGTCACCGCATAAAAATCCATAGGCTCGGTGAGCTGCATCTCGTAACCCCCCGGGTTTTTAATCGCTTCCCCTCTGGCAAAGCGATAGGCGTCATGGGGAGAGGCTAGTGTGCCAAAAGCATAGCCGTCAAAAGAGTAGGCGGTATGCACATGCAGGTCGCCATAATAGGCATTGCGCTCGCCGGAGTTTTCCTCTGTCAGGGCAGTATCACCGTAGACTGTGACGGCCCGCTCAAGCAATTCGGTCTCTGTAGCAAATAGATTAGTTGGGCCACCCAGAATACCAAGCTCTCTGCTGCCTAGCAGGGCATCAATCTCGGCAGTTTCGGCTATAACTCTGCTATCTGAATGTACATCTGCAGCAGTGCTAAATGCTTCGCTTGAGGGCTGTGTTTTTTGATCTGAACAGGATGCCAGCGCCAACCCCAGACTGATTACCCAAAGTGTTTGTTTGTTGACTGGAAGCATGTTGTTCATATTATTCTGCTCGCTTAATTATTGTTATTTTTATCAACCGCTAAAAACGCCCCATCATTATGCATGATCAGTATAAATCTTGTCGCTATTTACGCAGAGGGGTAGAGCTAAAGCAGCGGAAAAAAAACCTCAACCCTTTCGAGCTGAGGTTGTGGTAATTTTAGATGGCGGGCGGGTGGAAGATCAGTCGCTAAAATCAAGCGTCAATAACAGACGATGCTCATTGGCTGCCAGGGCGGGCGAACGGTGCACCAGGCCAGCATTTTCATTGCCTTGCCAGAGCTCTCCCTTTAACAGGCCAACATCGCCACAGCTTAGTTGCTGAATGTCATGCTGGTTGTGGTACAGGCCAGATTCACTATCGGTTTTGCCATGACTGCCAAGCCCTAGTTTTTGGCGGTTAACCGCGTGGTGGGGCAGCCATTCAGTGGCTAAGCCTTGGAAGGTGGTGATCAGGCGACAGGGCACTTTATCAACATGAAATTTTGGGCACATGGCTCGGTCAAGGGCAGTCAAACGCAATCCCACGCGCCTCAGCTCAAACAGGTAACAAAACATCTCCACCAGCTCAGCAATATTTTCCGTTAATTCAGTTTGATCCCTGTCACCTAACGCCTCAGTCAAACTTGAAAGCGCGCTTGCTGAGGTCACTGTCATGGATGCCTGAAAGCTTGGGTTAGCATTTAAAAATCGGTTAACAGACTGTTTTAGTGTTGCGGATAAGTCTCGCTGCCAAATAGCAATATTCGTAGCCGAGCGGTAGATTTCGGTTAGGATTCTCGGATCTCGGCCCTGTGCAGCTCGGCGAATTTTGCCTTTGCTTTCAGTTACCCTATCAATTGGCGACGACTGAATTGGATTTACGGCGCTCATGCTTGCTCCCAGACAGGAAATGGATCCTGCAAACTGGTCCAGTATTCCTTACCTCGCAACAGCTCGTCCTCGCTGAGCAGGCAGTCATCCAGTGCTTGGGTCATGGCATATTGGTCCAGGCTCTGACCAATAAACACCAGCTCCTGACGCATATCGCCAAAGGGCTCGACCCAGCTCTTCTTGATAGAGGCTAAATACTCTTCATCTGTAGGCCAGTTTTTCTCAGGTATAGCCTTCCAAAACATACCAGCGAAACCATAGCGGGCAATGCCGCCGGCCTGACTCCATTGACCTGCAAATTCGGGGCGCGAGGCCAGCCAGAAGTAGCCTTTGGAGCGAATCAGCTTGCCATATTGGTCTGTGCCATGGAGAAACTGATGAAACTTCTGTGGATGGAAAGGTCGCCGCGCTTCATAGGTGAAACTGGCAATGCCGTATTCTTCTGTTTCCGGCACATGCTCACCTCTCATCTCTTTGAGCCAACCGGGGGCCTGCTGGGCGCGCTCAAAGTCAAATAAGCCTGTGCTTAGCACCTGGTCTATATCAACCTGGCCCTGGGAGATAGGGAGGATTTTTGCGTCCGTGTTCAGGGTTTTTAAAATTGCGTTTAAGCGCTCTATATCGGATGAGCTGGCCAGGTCAGTTTTGCTGATAAGAATCACATCGGCAAACTCTACTTGATCAACTAACAGATCAGCGACACTGCGCTCATCCTCTTCGCCCAGAGATTCACCCGTATCTTGCAGGTATTTTGCCTCGTCATAATCCTTTAAAAAATTGACCCCATCCACCACAGTGACCATGGTGTCCAGATCGGCAACATCAGATAGCGAGACACCGTCTTCATCGGCAAAGGTGAAGGTTTCAGCTACAGGCAGAGGCTCTGAAATACCCGTGGATTCAATAACCAGATAGTCAAAACGCCCTTCCTGGGCAAGCTTGGTCACTTCTTCCAACAGGTCTTCCCGCAATGTGCAGCAGATACAGCCATTGCTCATCTCGACAAGCTTTTCCTCGCTGCGATTGAGGGAAACCTCATTTTGCACAATGGCTGAGTCGATATTGATCTCACTCATATCATTGACAATCACTGCCACCTTCTTGCCCTGGCGATTGTTGAGAATATGACTGAGAACCGTTGTTTTACCGGCGCCAAGAAAGCCCGAAAGGACAGTCACGGGAAGTTGATTCATAGGGAGGCACTCTAATCTGGTGAATCTAGCTGAATAACAAATGATATGATGTATCATATTGTCTAATTCTGACTAGTCAAGCAAATTAGCTGGAGAGCGTCATAGAGAATCGGTTTTAAGGCGCAAGAAAACTACTGTGCCCATCAGCATAAGAAGTAAGCTATTCGCTAGCGCCTGCAGCACTCAACAACCAGCCATTAACCTCAATCACCAAGGGTCGCGCAGGGTAAATCATCCCCCAGTTCAGTGGGTCCGATATTTTTCCAGGTAGCTTTCCAGACCTTTCTTGGATGCCGCCACCGCTTCCATTGGTGTAAGTCCGTTGGGGTATTCTTCCTGTTCAACCAGCACCCAGCGGGTACCCCCAAATTGCATATTGGCTGTTAGTAGAGCCCCCCAATCGTATCCATTCTGACCGATAATCGGGCTCATATTTTGCCCATCTTCGTGGGTGCGGATTTTGTAATGGGTGGTCAAAGTACGTCCTGGGTAGCGCTGCACATATTCAACGGAGTTCTTCCCCGCATTGTTTGCCCAACCCACGTCTAACTGTAAAACGACATTGTCTGCTGTAGATGCGGCAATAAAGTCCCAGTAAGTCGCGTCCTGAAAATCAGCGAATTCTTGAGCGTGATTGTGGTAGCCAATGGCTATCCCGTAGGGGGCAAGTTTTTCCGCCATCCCATTGAGCTCTTCTACCAATTCATGCACTGCCTCTGGATCCCAGGCTCGCTCGTCAAACGGGATGATCAACATGTCGCAACCTATGGCTTGATAAAAGGCCACGTTGTCGTCAAAAACATCCGGGCTCAGGTGCTCGAACTGCACATGGGCGCTCTCGGCCTTGAGGTTATTTTGTTGTAAAAATTCTTTCAGTCCAGCAGGGTTATCAGCAAATTCGCCAAACTCATGGCCAAAAAACTCGACACCTTCAAAACCCATTGCGGCGACCGCCTCTATGGTGCCCTTAAAATCCCTCCTTAAGTCGTCTTTAACTGACCAGAGTTGAACCCCAATCTGCGGCAATGTTTGCTCAGCAGCCGACTGTGCATCCTGATCAAAGGTTTGTGTCGATTTGTCTGGTCCGCTACAGGCGGAGATTAGGCCAATCAACCCCAGTAGAGTTGCAAGCTTGAGTGATGTCATTTTTTTCATATCTAGTTCCATGATTCAGTCACTGGGGGCAGTGGTTTTAATGAGTTAATTTATTTAGTGGCAGGAGATGGTTATATCCTGCCGTTCTTGATTTCCCTGGCGGCATAATCCACAGCCCTTGCCGTCAGCGCCATAAAGGTCAGTGATGGATTTTGTGTTGCCGACGAGGAGAAACTGGATCCGTCGGTAACAAACAGATTGGCAACATCATGACACTGATTGAAACCATTGAGGATTGAGTCCTTGGGATCTCTCCCCATGCGTGCGGTACCGACTTCGTGGATGGCAATGCCCGGTGGTCGTTCTGTGGCCTTGCCGGTAACATTTTCAAGACCAGCCTTTATCAGTATTTCTTTGCCGATCTCAACAGCGTCTTCCATCATCAATTTTTCATTGTCCGACCAGCGAACATTGAATTCCACCTGGGGGATGCCCCATTTGTCCTTGAGTGTCGGGTGCAAAGCCATATGGTTTTCAAAGCGGGGCAGCATTTCCCCCTGTGCGTCCATATTGAATTTCCACTGACCTGCCTGACTCAGAGTCTCCTTAAATTGACTGCCAAAGCCGTCGTTTTCCTTGAGATCTTTCCATGTTTCCCGATAAGCACCGCAGGAGAACGAAAACCCGCGCTGATATTTGTCACTGTAGCGGCTCGGTTGATATCTAAAGTTGGGTATCAACAGTCCACCTGGCCTGCGCCCTCGATAATATTCATCCTCAAAACCCATTATGTCGCCTGACACCTTGGCATTGTAGTTGTGGTCCATCAGATAATGGCCCAAAACACCTGAACTATTGGCTATCCCGTTGGGGAATGTTTTGGATTTGGAATTGAGCATTATCTGTGTGCTGCCCAGTGTAGAGGCGCATAAAAATACCACTTTGCCATAGTATTCACGCTGGCTCAGATCATCATTGTCGATAATCCGAACACCTTTAACACGGCCGGTTTTTTCATCATATATAAGGCTGTGGACAACACTGTTGGGAGCTATATGCAGATTGCCGGTTTGTGCGGCAGATGGCAGGGTCGAGCTCTGGGTAGAGAAATAGGCACCCAAAGAACAACCTTTTTGACACTCGTTTCTGGTCTGGCATTGAACACGGCCCTGAGACAGGTGCAACTCGGTGGGCTGGGTCAAATGGGCCATACGCCCCATAATAAGGCGTTTATCCGGGTAGTGTTTTTCAATCGCCGCCTTGATCGCGATCTCGGGAGCGCTCATCTCGAAAGGCGGCAGGAACTCGCTGTCTGGTAACTGGGGGAGATTTTCTGGAGTCCCACATATTCCAGCGTGCTTTTCTACATGGCTGTACCAGGGTGCCAAATCCTTGTAGCCAATAGGCCAGTCGGTGCCATGTCCGTCAAGGCTATTGGCGCGGAAATCGTGCTCGCTCAGACGATAGGATTGCCTGTGCCAGAGCAGCGATTTGCCACCCAGTTGGTTGGCGCGAATCCAGCTAAATTCGGTTCCCTCGGCGGTGCTGTAGGGCATCTCCCTATCATTGCCGAAAAAATGTTTGGTGGCATCGCTGAAGGCATAGCACTGTTGCTGGATCTTGTAATCCCGCTCCAGCAGCAGGTTCTCCACTCTGCTGCGATAGGTCTGATGCCAGGGCGGCACGCCCTCTGCGGGGTAGTCTTCTCTGTGCTCAACCACCCTGCCGCGTTCGATCATAAGGGTTTTAAACCCTTTCTCACAAAATTCTTTGGCCGCCCAGCCGCCTGCAACTCCGGATCCGACGACTATGGCGTCAAATATCTCACTGGACTCTTTAATATACAGTTCATCGTTCATAATGTACTACCCTGTGCTCAAGCATTTAGTTTTAGTAATAGCTGCGCATTGATCCCCAGGCCTTGCCAATGGACTTGTAGGGTATAGACCCCTTAAAGCCCCCGGGCATAGCCAAATACACCAGCTCCTCGCTGGCACCCACTTCAGATGTGTAGTACCCGAACACAATCTGGCCCTTTAAAAATTTAAAATTTTCCCGGTCCTGCTGACTAAACCCGCCAGCCGGTTTTTCCAGCTCCTCCAGCAGTACCAATTGCTGTGCCTGATCAGCTGCCTGAAAGGCCTGTCCGTATCGCTGACGGGATATGCGCTCAATCTTGGCGAGGATCGATTTGACCTGTTGCTGCTCGGTGGTGCCATAGCAGTGGAATAGCTGGTTGTCGATAAATCCATGGGTGTCTACCTCGGCGGCACCAGGGGTAGCCGTTTGCGGTATAACCTGGGCGCAGATATCTCGCAATATTTGCATCTGCTGTTGGCGGAACAATTTGCCGTCACTGCTGGCGCTATCTGGCTGGGGACTGTACGCCAGCGCAGTGGAGATAGCCTCGCCTCCGAGTAACTGCACAGCCGCGGCACTGCCGACTACCGCGCTTAAACGGGTAAAGAAACGGCGTCGACTCCAGTTGTCCGGCTGGAGGCTAGTTTTATCATATTGATCATTCATCAATCTTCTCCTGGCAATCAGGCTTTTTCGGCTTCTGATGAGCTAACTGTTTTTGAGCTAACTTTGCGTGTAAAGAAAAGTAGCAGGCTAAATGCGACTATCAGCGTCAGCGGGAATAGGCTCAGGTTGGCCAGCGTGGCTTGCCCTGCGGCCAGTTCTGCGGCAGTTTCAGATAAATTCTGCTGTTGCGCCGCCAGGCGTGCCGAGTCGATCCAGCTGCCAATAACAGGGTTCCACATGCTCACGGCAAACATGCCGGCGCCGCCCATCATGCCCATGCCCAGTGCACCTGTTTGAGGAATGTGCTCAGCCACATAGCCGAGCATGGTGGGCCAGAAATAGGTCACACCAATAGCAAACAGTATGGCGGCGAAATAGACCATGCCGCCCGTCGCAATACTCATGGAGTAAATGCCTATAAATGAGATGACTGCGGAGGCCAGCAGGATACCCGCCGGATGTAACCCGCGTACCAAGGGGCCTGCGAAGTAGCGGCCCACGGCCATCAACCCGGTAATCATAGCCATAATCAACATTGGCGAAGCGCCGGAGGCGCCGAGGATGCGCTCAATCCACTGCTGTGTACCCAGCTCGGTGGTGGCGGTCAGCGTCATACAGAAGGCCATAAACAGGAACAGCGGAGAGAAGAGCCCGCGAATATTGTTGGCGGTGGAGGTTTCCGTGTTTTCTGTGGGCGGGAATGTTTGAGTAAACATCATCGCGCCATATATCAACGTGGGGATAATCATAACGGCGATTTGCAACTGCCAGCCCATGCCCATATCAGTCATAAACTTTGAGGTCAGTGCGCCAATCACGATGCCGCCGGGAAACCAGACATGGAACTTGTTGAGCATGGTGGTTTTATTTTTGTGGTAAATATCTGCTACCAGAGGATTGCAGCCCGCTTCCACAGCACCATTGGCGAACCCGATACAAAAGCTCGATAACAGCAGGGTCCAAAAACCGCCAGCATAAATAGTGAGGATTAATCCCAGCAGATGACCTGCAAATGCGATGGCCAATAGCCGCTTGGCTCCCAGAAAGTTAAACAGCAGCCCCCCTACCATGGTAGCAACGGGAAAGCCCAGAAATGCCATGGCATTGATCCAACCTAGCTCGGTATCCGATAAACCGAAATCCACCCCCAGTTGGCCGAGGATGCCAGCCCGAATGGCGAAAGTCATGGCGGTAACAATCAGCGCGATACAACAGGCGACAAACAGGCGATTATTGTGATTTTCTGCTTGATTCATTATTTTAATTCTCCTGGTTCAAGCCAAGAATCTGGCGATTAAGTTGGTCATCTTGTGTGGTTGCGGCGAAATCATCGAAAGCCTTATCTGTGGTTCTAATCAGATGGTTGCGGATAAATTCTGCGCCCTCTCTGGCACCGTCTTCAGGGTGTTTGAGGCAGCATTCCCACTCCAGCACAGCCCAGCCGTTGTAACCATATTGGGTGAGTTTGCTGAAGATACCTTTAAAATCAATCTGCCCATCCCCCAGTGATCTGAAGCGTCCCGGGCGATCTATCCAGTCCTGGTAACCGCCGTAAACACCGGATCGGCCAGACAACTTAAGCTCCGCATCCTTAACGTGAAATGCCCTGATGCGCTCGTGATAAATATCGATAAACGCCAGATAATCGAGATGTTGCAGAACAAAATGGCTGGGATCATAAAGAATCGCAGCGCGACGGTGATTGCCAGTAGCCTCAAGGAAACGTTCGAAGGTTACGCCATCGTGCAGGTCTTCACCTGGGTGCAATTCGTAACAGACATCTACGCCGGCTTCATCAAATGCGTCCAAAATAGGCAACCAGCGCTCGGCAAGCTCGCTAAATCCGGCCTCCACCAACCCGGCAGGCCGCTGCGGCCAGGGATAAAAGGTTTGCCACAATAGCGCCCCGGAAAAAGTGGCATGGGCGGTAAGACCCAGGCGCTGGCTGGCTTTAGCTGCATACTTGAGCTGCTGAATGGCCCAGTCGGTCCGTCCGGCGGGGTTATTGCGTATGCTGTCGGGCGCAAAACCATCAAACATCTGGTCGTAAGCTGGATGCACAGCTACCAATTGCCCCTGAAGATGTGTCGATAGCTCACTGATCTCCAGGCCGGCCTCAGCGGCTGTACCTTTTATCTCATCGCAGTAATCCTGACTTGAAGCGGCCAGCTCAAGATCAAATACCCGGCTGTCCCAGGTGGGTATTTGTATGGCCTTGTAACCCATATCCGCCACCCAGTTGCAAATATTTGGCAAGTTGTCACGGGGAGCGACATCATCAAGAAACTGGGCTAAAAATATTCCCGGGCCTTTTATGGATTGCATAGGGGTATCTCTCTAATTATTCTCTGTCGATAACTGTGGTTGTAAGGGGCTTGCCTGGAGGGAAAAAGCATGCCATTTCTGATTGGACTGACTTGCTGCGACCACATTTTCAATAAATGCCATACCGCGGATAGCCTGGTGGATACCTGGTATGTCCCCTGAGGATTCAACTGTTGCGCTCTGCTGTTTTGCGCGAACATCTTCAGCAAAACTGCGGTATATGTTGGCAAAGGCTTCCAGATAACCTTCAGGGTGCCCGGCAGGGGTGCGCATATTAGCCAGGGTTGCCGGTGCCAGATTCCCCACACCTGCGCGTATCAGTTGCGTGGGTTTGTCGGGAAATTTAAGCCACAGGCTGTTGGGTTCCATTTGAGACCATTCGAGGCTGGCTTTGTCGCCATAGACCCGCAACACAAGCCGGTTTTCTTCGCCCACTGAGACCTGGCTGGCCATCAATACGCCCCGCGCGCCAGATTTAAAGCGCAGCAGCACCGTACCGTCGTCATCCAGTGTGCGCCCAGGTACTGTTGAGACAAGATCGGCGCAGATATCGCTGATTTCGTCATTGCAGGTATATTCAGCCAGGTTGGCCGCATGAACACCTATATCACCCATGCAGCAGCTGATACCTGCACGCTCGGGATCCAACCGCCATTGGGCCTGTTTGTTATCTTGATCAGCTTCGCTGGCCAGCCAGCCTTGGGAATACTCGACAACCACTTTTACCACTTTTCCCAGTTGGCCGCTGCCAATCAGGTGGCGGGCTTCCTTGACCAACGGATAGCCTGTGTAGGTATGGGTTAGCCCGTACAGGCAGTTGTTGTTATCAACTACTGTTTTCAGCTCCAGGGCTTCTCGCAGGTCCAAAGTGGCCGGTTTATCACTCAACACATGGAA
>JBMZST010000033.1:0-11550 GCA_049623265.1 Porticoccaceae bacterium | reverse complement strand
ATAGCCTAGGAGCCCCCCTACAAAGGGGATATCGGCACAGGGTTCAATGGCCAGCATAGGTTGAAGCAACTGCATGGCCAGCTGGAATGGATCATCCCTGAGCTCGCGGCTGCCGTTGGCGTCGGTAACTGTGGTTACTGCGCCTTTGGTCTCCAGTAGCTGGTCGGGGCAGGCGGAGATAATATCAAAGCAGCCCTGCAGGCTTCGTGGTTTGCCGCTATCCAGCCAGATGGCGTCGGGCAGGTCGCGCAGCGCATTAAATAACAATGCGCTATCCTGCTGATAAGCAATATCCTTGACTCTTACTGGCTGCATATGGGTTCTGTGTTATCTGAGAGGTTTTTGTCAGTGGTAGGGGCGGTACTCTAAGTTCTATTATGGCTTTGCGCAATGGTCAATTGCCGGCATCAATGGTTTAATTTGAGCAGTGACTAGCTATTGTTCAGAGGACAGTGAAACATGTTAAAAATACGCACAGCCAGCCTGGAAGATGCCCCCTTATTGAGCGGTCATAACTGTGCCATGGCGCTGGAGACTGAAGGCAAAATTCTCGATCCCAAGGCGTCTCTAGCGGGCGTGGAAGGGCTTTTCGAGCGCCCTCAGTTTGGATTTTATCTGGTCGCAGAGGTGGACTCCGTACCCGCGGCCACCCTGATGGTGACCTATGAATGGTCGGACTGGCGCAATGGCTTATTCTGGTGGATTCAATCAGTCTATGTGAAGGCAGAATTTCGTCGTCAGGGTATTTATCGCGCCATGTATCAGCAGCTCAAGGTCATGGCGGAGAGTTCATCTATTCCAGTCTGTGGTTTTAGACTCTACGCCGAGACCGATAATCGCAACGCTCAGGCAACCTACAGAGAGTGCGGTATGAAACAATGTGACTATGTGATGTTTGAGCAGGGTGCCGCGTAGCACAGACCCCTAAAATCTAAATATTCGGCTCTGCTGCTGTCCAGATTTTGCCCTGAGGTTAGTTGAATGGTCGTGCCAGAAAAATTTATGACTCTGATTAAGGTCAGTTAACCGTTTATTAAGGTATTAAATCCGCTACAATGGCGCCGATTTTGACACCCTATCTGTGACTACAGCGGTTTTACGTTATGGCGGCATTTTCAGCTAACCCTAAATCACTCTTTGATTACCCGAAGTACTGGGCTGAATGCTTTGGGCCGGCGCCGTTTTTGCCCATGACCCGTGCTGAGATGGATCAGCTGGGCTGGGATAGTTGCGACGTGATTCTGGTGACGGGCGATGCCTATGTAGACCATCCGAGCTTTGGTATGGCGGTGATTGGCCGAGTTCTAGAATCTCAGGGTTTTCGCGTGGGTATCCTTTCGCAACCTGACTGGCGCAATAAAGAGGCGTTTCGCGCTCTGGGCAAGCCCAACCTGTATTTTGGTGTGACCGCCGGCAATATGGACTCCATGATCAATCGCTATACTGCAGATCGGCGCCTACGCCATGATGACGCCTACACGGCGGGTGATGAAGGCGGCAAGCGCCCTGATCGCGCTGTCACCGTGTACAGCCAGAAATGCCGTGAGGCGTTCTCTAATGTTCCAGTAGTTATCGGCGGTATTGAAGCTAGTCTGCGCAGACTAGCCCATTATGACTACTGGTCCGAAACGGTAAAGCGCAGTGTGCTAATGGATTCGACAGCGGATATTCTGCTTTATGGCAATGCCGAGCGAGCCATGGTTGAGCTGACTCATCGTATGGCCAATGGCGAGACTGTCCGCGAGATTACCGATCTGCGCGGTAGTGCATTTCTGTGTCGAGAGATACCTAAGGGCTGGAAAGAGATTGACTCTACCTCTGTAGATCAGCCGGGCAGGCTGGATAAGAAAAAGAACCCCTATGAGGGTGCTCACCCCAATGATTGCGACGATGCCAAAGATATTCGTATCAAAGCCGATAAAGCCCAGGCGGAGTCCGTTTCGGAGGTGGAAGCCAAGCCGCTAGCCATTATTCCAGATACCCAGGCGATTAAAACCGACCCCAGCAGCACCTATATTCGCATGCCATCCTATGATCAGGTGGTGAGTGACCCGGTGCTCTATGCCCATGCAGATAGGATTTTTCATCGCGAGACCAACCCGGGCAATGCGCGGCCACTGGTGCAGAATCAGGGACGCAATGATATTTGGGTTAATCCGCCGCCCATACCTCTTGAGACTGAGGAATTGGATTGGGTGTTTGAGCAGCCCTATAAGCGTGTGCCTCATCCCTCCTATGGCGAGAGTAAGATACCGGCCTACGAAATGATTCGTTTCTCGGTCAATATTATGCGAGGTTGTTTTGGTGGCTGTACCTTCTGTTCTATCACAGAGCATGAAGGGCGCATTATTCAGAGCCGCTCTGAGCAGTCGATTCTTGATGAAGTGGAAAAAATTCGCGATCTAACACCGGGGTTTACCGGGGTTATTTCTGACCTGGGCGGGCCAACCGCCAATATGTACCGCTTGAATTGCAAAGACAAAAAGATCGAAGAGACCTGTCGTCGACCCTCCTGTGTCTATCCCAGTATCTGTGTCAATCTGGAAACCGATCATAAACACACCACGCAGCTATACCGAAAAACTCGCGAACTGGAGGGGGTTAAGAAGGTCGTGGTGGCCTCTGGACTGCGCTACGATCTGGCGGTTAAGGACCCAGAATATGTCAAGGAATTGGTGACTCACCATGTGGGTGGTTATCTCAAGATCGCCCCGGAGCATTCAGAGGATGGCCCTCTCACCAAAATGATGAAGCCAGGTATGGGCACCTATTATGAATTCAAGGAGATGTTTGAGCGCTTCTCTAAAGAGGCAGGTAAGAAGCAGTACCTGATTCCCTACTTTATTTCCGCTCATCCAGGGGCTACCAACGAAGATATGATGAGCCTGGGCCTCTGGCTAAAGAACAATGACTTCCGTGTAGATCAGGTGCAGAACTTTTATCCCTCGCCCATGGCGTCGGCAACGACCATGTACTACACCGAGAAAAACCCTCTCAAGCCTCTTGGGCGCAATAATCAGGAAACCATCTTTAGTGCCAAGACCAAAGAGCAGCGGACTTTGCACAAGGCGTTTCTGCGCTATCACGATCCGGATAACTGGCCCATGTTGCGCAAAGCTCTGCGACGTATGGGGCGCGCTGATTTAATTGGCTCTGGTGCGTCCTATCTAGTCCCAGGCGAATCGCGCCGAGAGAAAGAGGTACAGCGAAGAGAGTCCAGAAAGTCGCGGCCCCAGTCCAGATCATCCCGCTCTGCGCCTCGGCGTCGGAAATAATTAGGTCTGGGTTATTAGCCTAACTGGGGAATAACCTTGAGAGTAGGGCTGGGACGGCGTTTTCTACTCGCAGAATACGCTCTCCCAGGTGAACGGTGGAGAAGCCAACCTGGTTGAGTTTGTCGATCTCGTAAGGAATAAAGCCGCCCTCTGGGCCTATGGCCAGGGTAATGGGTTCAGAGCTATTGACTGGGCAGCGTTGATTTGCCACCGGATGAGCCACCAGTGCCTCTGAGCCGGCAATAATTTCCGCCAGCTCATCCTCGACAAAGGGTTTAAACAGTTTGCGTAGATGCACTCTGGGCATCTGAGTGTCTCTTGCCTGTTCCAAGCCCAAAATCAACTGTTCTTCAAGGGCCTGAGGCGCAAGTATGGGAGCCTGCCAGAAGCTTTTCTCGACCCGGGCAGAGTTGACCAGATAGAGGTTTTTAACCCCCATAGCAGCGACGGTCTGCAGTATTCGGCGCAACATCTTGGGTCGAGGAAGAGCCAAAATCAAAGTCAGGGGCAACGGCGCCGGGGACTGGCTGTGCAGTTGCAGCTCAATCTCCGCCTGCTCGGTATTCAGAGAGCGAATCAGACCCTGGCCCATCAAGCCATTTAGCTCGCCAATGCGCAGGGTATCCCCGGCCTCAGCTCGCTGCACCGTTCGGAGGTGTTCAAGCTGACGACCAGTGATCACCGCCTGATTATTGATAATCTGTTCGGGATTAAGCAGCAATAAATTCATAGCGCGAATTGTAAAGGATATTCAGTCTCATAGGGGCACTCATAGCTGACGGTTTAGTTTGGTTGCTCTATAATGAAGGCATGTCCCGTTCGATTAACTGGATAAATCCGTCGCCTCCTAAGCGACTGCTGGGGGTTCAAGTCCCTCACGGGACACATATCCGCCCCTGGTCTTATTACCCACGGGGTTGGGCTCTCAGTTAGCCTCCCAATTAGCCTCCCAATTAGCCCCCCAATTAGCCTTTAGTTAATTATCTATTGAGCCTTATTAGTGGTCTCTTTATAACTCGGCCATGGGATTAGCCCTTGGTCGCCCAATATTCATTATTGCATTAGTTGCCTAATCGGGTTTAAATCCTTGTGTTTCAAAGGGTTTGGATGCAAGTCGCTCACTGGTTGCACCAAAAAATAACTGTATTTTTATAATAATAAAAAGGGGATACCCATGAACAAACTATTACCTTTAACTGTACTACTGGCGTTTATGGCCGGCTGTGCCAAAGAAGAGGTTTCTGTGGCTGCTGTCGAAGAGCCTGCTGCTGCATCTGCCGCCGAATCGGGAACAAGATTTGTCGAATATATGTGGTGCAATGGCGGTGAAAATTATAGCCAAGAAAACCATATGGCGCTCAATGCCGATTGGAACGCGCGTGAGGCTGCGTCGCAGCATCAAACCATGGGCGCCTTTGGCTTAGCGCCAAAGACACCCAATGAGGCCTATGATGGCATTTGGGCGAATGTTTGGGCTAGCCCAGCGGCGCGAGATGCTGGTTGGAAGGAGTGGCTTGAAAATGAAGCGGCTGATTTCGGAGCCAAACATGATTCAACCTTTACCTGCAATCCCGAGCGCGCCTTTATGTTTGAAGTCGAGCAGGTCATCGCACCGGCAGTTGAGTGGGAAGGCAATGGACCATTCCAGGCTATGTATCGCTTCTGCAAGTTTAATGAAGGCAAGACTATGGCTGATGCGGATGCTGTAAGAGCTATGTTTGTCGACTGGGTTGCTGCCGGACGCGCTGCTAATGGCCCTAATGGCTTTATGAGTACACTGCTGACGCCCACCTTTGATCCCGCAACGAAAGAGGGGGCCTACCAGGGTGCAGATTACTACCAGGGCGTTTTCTGGCGCAGTGAAGAGGAAAAAGAGGCTGGAATGGCTGGCTGGATGTCTCAGGGCGGTGCTGTTCGCGAGGCCTTTGACGCTACGCTGACCTGTGAAGACTTTGAGTTTGAGATCTATCCAATTAAAGAGATGAGCTGATTAGTTTGATCTGTTGATTGGTATACAACAAAAAAGGCTGCCCTGGCAGCCTTTTTTTGTGTTCCCCCGCCATGGAGCTAAATCAACCATAGTGACGAGGTTGTTGGTAGTTTGATGGCACTTATTCCAGATTGTCTATATTGAGCAGGGGTATTGCATCCCCACCAGAGAACTTGGGTAGTTGACCATCCCATTTTTCCGCGATTCGCAGATCGATTAACTGAGGGTTATCCTTAAGCGCCTTGGCTTCTAGCCTGATGGCATTGGCTCTCGCGAGAGATTCGACTTTGATTTCATAGGCCTTGGCATCAGCGGCAAGCGTCTTTTCCGCTGCAGCGGCTTCTGCTTGGGTCACTCGGCGTAGTTTTTCATTTTTAGCCTTAAGTGCCTCTTGCTCTGCGCGCACTTTTTCTTCAATGGCCCGGTTAAACTCTTCTGAGAAGTCGAAATCAGTAATGGCCACGTTGGCGATAGCCAGAGCGCCCATTAGCTCTTTTTCTTTTAGGGTTTCATTGAGGAAGCTATTAATTCTGTCCTGAATCTTGTTCTTTACCTCCTCGCGCTGGGTGATCAGCTGTTCAGCTGTATACAGAGCGGTAATTGCTTTCACCGACTCCATAATTGCCGGCTCAATCAAGGTGCGCTCCACGATCTTTCTGGTGCCAATTTTTTGTAGTGTCATTGGTGTTAGATCGGCAATCATTGAATATTGCACTGCGATCTCGGTAGTAATGACCTGTAGATCGCGGGATGAGGCCCCTGCAATTGACTGCACCTTGGCCAAGCGCACATCGAACTCCTGAATACCTTCGATAAACGGCGTCTTTATATGAAACCCTTCGGGCAAATAGTTGGGTTGAACTGCACCCAGGCGTTTAACCACGCCTACATAGCCTGCATCTACTATGACAAATGATGAGAAAACTACGATCAGGAAAAAAAACGCGGCGATGCCGCTCAGTATATTACGGGGCGTTACATTCATAGTGATGTCCTCATAGGCTTAGGTGAATAATGGGTTGACTGATCTAGCGAAACATATACATAAATGAATAGCAAATGCGCCTTATGTAGTGGCCACAGATTGGTCAGGATAGGTGGTTGGCGTATTCGAGTTGATCGGGAGCGGGAATAAAAGTAGGAGACGAAAAAAAGCCCCTTAAAAAGGGGCTTTTAAAATGGCGGTGGGATAGGGATTCGAACCCTAGATACGCTATTAACGTATGCCAGTTTTCAAGACTGGTGCATTCAACCGCTCTGCCATCCCACCTGATTCTGCTGTCTAGGTCGATTATTCTCTACCCAGTTTTGCTGAAGGCGCTGATTATACAGCGCCTTTTAGCACTGACAAGTAACAATTACTCCTTTGGCGCTTTTTCGCTATTTTCTGCGTCTGCAGTCGCTTTTGCTGCGGCTTCTACCTGCGGTTTTGCGGCACTGCGTTTTTTACGCGGATCATTTGAGGCTCTTGCCGCTGGCGCTTTTGCGGCTTTGACCACGGGAGCAGCAGGCTCCGTTGTTTGGGTCGCAGGAGCTACAGGTCTCTCAGTGCTCACCTCTACCTTGGCAACGGGTTTGGGTCGCCGGCGCGGGTCATTGCTGGCCCTGGGCGTCTCAGTGGGTTTTGCTGCTTCAGCTGCTTTCGGTTTTGCCTTGGCCTTGGCTTTTGCCTTGGGTTTGGCTTTTGCTTTCGGCTTTTCTGCCTTTGTAGCGGTATCCTCAGATGTGGCTTGTACAGCCTCTGCTGGTGCTTCTACTGCAGTCGTTTCTGTACTCTCTTTCTTGGCAGCCTTTGGCTTAGCAGCTCTGCGCTTTGGTTTAGTCGCAGGTTTGTCGGCTGAGGTGGTCTCGGTCGCGTTGACAGCGGCTTCTTTGCTTGCTGCAGGAGCCGCAGGCGCCGCTTCAGCTACGGGCGCTGTATCTGTTACAGGGGTTTTATTTGCAGCAGGCGCTTTATCAGCCACCGGCGTTTTATCAGCTACAGGCGTTTTATCGGCCACGGCCGCTTTATCAGCAGCAGGTGCACCAGTCTCAGCTTCGGCAGTGGCTGTTACTGTCTTGTCCAGCATTTCCTTGGGGACATCCTGGCGTTGACGGCGACGGCGTGGCCCTCGGCGCTTTTCATCGGGTCGACGTTTTAGCTGGTCGCCCTGCGATGCAGTGTTGGCACTGTCTGCAGTTTCATTCTGCTTGCTGTCTTTGGTTGCGTTGCGCGACTCAGCTTCACTGTTTTTCTGCTGACTGCGGCGATTATTGCGACGACCTTCATTGCCTCGGGATTCACTGCCCTTGGACTCCGTATTTTTGCCACGGTTGCCGTTGTTGCGACCTTCGCCCTGAGCATCGCGGTTCTTGCGATTGTCATCGTTGCGGTTATTCGATCGACGGTTATTGCGGTTACGGTTATTTTGCCCACCACGGTTTCTATTGCGGTTATTGCCCTTGGGTTTGGGTTTTTCTTCTTCTTTTTCCGTCGCAGTGTCGCCAAATAGACTATCCCACAGACGTTTAACCAGTCCCGGTGCTTTGGGTTCCTCGGTTTTAGTTGCCTCAACCTGAGGGGCCGGCTTAGAAGGCACTATGGTTTTAACCGCTGGCTGGGCCAGTGCTTTTACACTATCGGTTGCGTCAGATACCACTTCAACCTCTGGCTTGCTGAGCTCATGGGCCATCTTGTAGCTGAAGTCCGAGGTGTCTTCGTCCTGATTTCGGATGCGCACTACTTCAAAATGGGGTGTCTCCATCTCTGTATTGGGCAGTACGGTCACCTGAATTTTGTTGCGCGACTCTATATCCGAGATTTCTCTGCGTTTTTCATTAAGCAGGAAGGTGGCCACTGGCACTGGCACAATAGCGCGAATCTCTCTGCTGGACTCCTTTTGAGCCTCTTCTTCCACCAGCCTTAGAATCGATAGCGCCAGTGATCTGGTGCCGCGAATGGTGCCCTGACCCTTACAGCGAGGGCAGACCTTGGACATGGTTTCTTCCAGGGAAGGCCGCAGGCGCTGGCGAGACATCTCCAGCAGACCAAAGCGAGAAATGCGTCCAACCTGCACTCTGGCGCGATCGATCACCAGGGCGTCGCGCATTTTATTCTCAACGGCTTTCTGATGCTTAGTGTTAAGCATATCGATAAAGTCGATAACAATCAGGCCACCTACATCGCGCAGACGCAGCTGACGGGCAATTTCTTCTGCCGCTTCTTTATTGGTGTTGAATGCAGTTTCTTCGATATCACCACCCTTAGTCGCGCGGGCGCTGTTAATGTCGATTGAGACCATGGCCTCCGTGACATCAATAACAATCGAACCGCCAGAGGGTAGGCCCACCTCGCGGCAAAAAGCAGTCTCGATTTGGTTTTCAACCTGGTAGCGATTAAACAGCGGAATCTCTTCCTGATAGAACTTCACCTTGCTGGTGAAGTCTGGCATCACAGTGCCGATAAATGCTGCCGCCAAAGCATAGGCTTCCTCGCTGTCAACAATGACCTCGCCCACATCCTGACGCAGGTAGTCGCGAATAGCGCGCACAATGACATTACTTTCCTGGAACAGAAAGTGAGGCGCTTTTGCACCCTCAGCTTCCTCTGTGATGGTGTTCCACAACTGCAACAGATAGTCGAGGTCCCACTGTAGTTCCTCGGTGGCACGACCAATGCCTGCGGTGCGGACAATAGCGCCCATACCGTCGGGTATATTGAGCCCGCGCATCGCCTCGCGTAGATCGGCGCGCTCGTCACCCTCAATTCTGCGAGATATACCGCCGGCGCGGGGGTTATTGGGCATAAGTACCAGGTAACGGCCAGCCAGGCTCATAAAGGTGGTTAGAGCCGCGCCTTTGGAGCCACGCTCCTCTTTCTCTACCTGAACCAGAACTTCCTGGCCCTCTTTAATGGCATCTTGAATACGAACACGGCCACCCTCAGAGGCACCTTTTTTAAAGTATTCTCGGGAGATTTCTTTTAATGGCAAAAAGCCGTGACGCTCTGCGCCATAGTCTACAAATGCAGCTTCTAAGCTGGGTTCTACTCGGGTGATTTTACCTTTGTAGATATTGGATTTTTTTTGTTCTCTGGTGCGGTTTTCAATGTCCAGATCGTACAGCCGCTGGCCGTCGACCATGGCTACTCGCATCTCTTCCGTGTGCGAGGCGTTAATTAACATGCGTTTCATAGTTCACCTATCTCATGGTTGGGAGTGAGAGCCAGGTGAAAAAAGAAGAGGGCGGAAAGCCGGCAAGATCGAAGCCAAAGGGTTGAATACAGTTGCTGTTCAACCTGCCTTAAGCAGTAACCGAGTTCCTTAAAAACCAGTTATTTCGGGCCTTTAAGGGGTTTGGTTAAACAGCGCAAATTGTATCTTTAGCTCATCAGACATTGTTAGGATTCGCTGCAGCCGGATAAATTAAGCAGACTGCGTTTGTAGTACTCAGGCGTCTTAAGTAAGTGCCTCTAGCGACGTCATGAAAAAGCCATATTCGACGTGTGTTGCTAACAATATCTTAAAATTCTTTCGCTTTTAGTGGCCAGTCACTGGGATTCAATGCTTTGATTGATTTATCTCGTCTTCTAAACAGAGGGTGTTTCGATACAACACCTACTGTCGTTTAGAGGGTATCAATCTAAAAGGGTAGCGACTGAGCTCTATTCCTATTTCTAAACTTATTTTCACTGGCTGAGATCACTCAGCTGTTTTTGATTACCTGCAAATGACTTGGTCATTTCTATGACCAGATTGCATCGCTATGGCAGGTAGTCACGTATTCTTGGCCCAATCTGTATTTGGGGCAGTCCGACCCGGGGCGGCCAACTTTTGGTATCTGGCCCGGGGACATCGCGGCGCAATATAACAATAAAAGTACCCAGCTACAATTGAAACCCATAATTTAGTTGGGTGATTCTGCGGCAGGTAGGTACAATGGCGCCGTTTTTAACCTCTATAGTTGGCTTATTTTGTCTGAATCAGATTCAAAATCCCTGCCCAATAACAGATCTAGTCAGCAGCAGGACCTGTCTGCAGCAGATTTCTCTAAGGTGTCCTATGTTGAGATTGGCTCTGAGCACGAGGGTCAACGTCTGGATAACTTTTTGATACGACATCTCAAAGGGGTGCCCAAATCACGCATCTACAGACTGCTGCGCAAGGGCGAGGTGCGCATCAATAAAGGTAGGGTGAAAGCAGACACCAGGGTCAGGCAGGGCGATATGGTAAGAATAGCGCCGATACGGGTCGCTGAACGTGGCTCTGCTCCAGTGCCAGGTCAGCAGCTTAAGCGCTATCTTGCCGAAAATATTCTATTTGAAGATGAAGGTTTGCTGATTATTAATAAGCCCAGTGGACTCGCGGTCCATGGTGGCAGCGGCATTTCACTGGGAGCCATTGAGGCGCTGCGTGCTGAGCGACCCGAGGCCAGATTTCTTGAACTGGTTCATCGGCTGGATCGGGACACCTCGGGTTGTCTGATGCTGGCTAAGAAGCGCACCGTACTATTGGATTTGCAGTCAGCCATGCAGCGCAACCAGGTTGAGAAGCGCTATCAGGCATTGGTCAAAGGGCAGTGGCCCAAGGGTAAAGCAACAGTGAATGCCCCGTTAAAGAAAAACCAGCTCTCTTCTGGCGAGCGAATTGTGCGCGTGGATGCCGAGGGCAAGCCATCGGTGACTCACTTTAAAATTGCCGGTCGGTATAGAGACTCCAGCCTGCTCGACATTAAGCTTGAGACCGGTAGGACTCACCAAATCCGAGTACATTGCCAGTTCTCGGGCCAGCCAATTGCTGGCGACCCCAAGTATGGAGACGAGCACTTTAACGCAAGTTTGCGCGATTCCGGCCTAAAACGCCTGTTTTTGCACGCCAGCCACCTGCGCTTTAGGCATCCTCTCTCCGGCGACTGGGTGGACGTTGAGGCTCCCTTGCCAAAAGAGTTGGTGGCCGTGCTTAATAATCTCGCTTAGGGATATAACAGTTATGAGAAGTGCAGTAACAGCACAAAAACTGATAATTTTTGATTGGGATGGAACTCTATCCGACTCCGTTGCTCGCATAACTCAGTGTATCCAGCTGGCTGCGGACGAGCATAAATTACCCTGCCCAAGCTTCGATCAGGCCAAAGAAATTATTGGTTTGGGGCTCAGGGAGGCGGTCAGGTATCTGTTTCCCTCAGCGGATGCGTCGATGGTGGAGCGCTTTAGTGCCAGCTATTCGACCTATTACCGCCAGCAGGACAGTAGTCCCTGTGCGTTTTTTCCCGGCGTGCTCTCGAGTTTGCAGCAACTGCGGGATTCGG
>JBMZST010000032.1:0-11565 GCA_049623265.1 Porticoccaceae bacterium | reverse complement strand
TGCTGATCCTCGCGCTGTTTTTAGTCTTTGGACCAACCCTCTATCTACTGACCTCTGTTGCCAACAATTCACTGGACTATTTGCTCAATGCCCCTGCCCTGGGTGTCTGGCTGGCACCACAACAGCACAGCCAGTGGCAGAGCGACTGGACTATTTTCTACTGGGGCTGGTGGCTTGCCTGGTCGCCCTTTACCGGTATTTTTATTGCCCGTATTTCTCGCGGGCGCACTATCAGAGAGTTTCTTGCTGGGGTTATTGGCGCCCCCGCCATACTGACTGTTCTGTGGATCACGCTGTTTGGCAACACTGCAATGTTTATTGAGCTCTTTGGGGATGGCGGTGTCACTGCCGCCGTCAATGCTGATCGCACCACAGCCCTGTTTAAAACCATTGAGCTAATGGATCTGGGAGCACTGCTCACTGGCCTTATGGCCGCCATCTGCACAGTGATGCTGGTGACCTATTTTGTTACCTCGGGGGATTCTGCCACCCTGGTGATCTGTACCCTGGTCGCCATGGGGGATACCAACCCCGGAGCCCGACTGCGAATATTTTGGGGTCTGGCCATTGGTGCCGTAGCCTCGGTGCTGCTATTTGCCGGGGGCTTAAATGCACTGCAAACAGCCTCGATTGCGGCGGCTCTGCCTTTTTCCCTGGTATTGCTTATGGCCATTTATGGGCTGTGTAAATCCATTTATGCCGAGGGTAAAAGCCCAGCACCAGCAGCAACAATAACCACTAAAACTGGGGACTAAGCATGTCGACACAAATTATTCTGCCACGTATTTTGCAGGTGGGTGATGGCGCCAGCCGTGAGGCTGGTCATATCCTCAATAGCCTCGGCTGCAAGCGACCTTTGATTGTCACGGATGGGATGATGGTGCAACTGGGCTATGTGGCCCAACTGCAAGAGAGTCTTGATAGCGCATCGATTGTCGCAGATATTTTTCAAGACACAGTTCCCGAACCCACGGTCAGCTCGATTCAGGCCGGTGTAGACAGAGTTCGCGATGGTCACTACGACAGTATTATCGCCATTGGTGGCGGCAGCCCTATCGACAGTGCCAAGGCCATCGCCATTCTGGGCAAGTATGGCGGGGTAATGCGCGACTATAAATTCCCCCGGATAGTCAATGAGCCGGGACTGCCGATTATTGCCATTCCCACCACGGCGGGCACCGGCTCGGAGTGCACCAAGGTCACCATTATTACCGACGAAACCAACGATGAAAAAATGCTCTGCGTCGGCGTGGGCTTTATGCCCACCGCAGCTCTGGTGGACTACAGCCTCACCCTTAGTTTGCCCCCAAGAACCACCGCAGATACAGGGATTGACGCCCTGACCCATGCAATGGAAGCCTATGTCAGCAAGAAGGCCAGCCTCTACAGCGATAGCCAGGCTATTGCGGCAATGAAACTGCTGGCACCTAATTTGCGTACGGCCTTTCAGGATGGCAGCAATCAAAAAGCACGGGAAGAGATGATGCTGGGGGCTACATTAGCAGGGGTAGCCTTTTCTAATGCCTCGGTGGCACTGGTTCACGGCATGTCTCGCCCGATTGGCGCCTTTTATCATGTGCCCCATGGCCTCTCCAATGCCATGCTGCTGCCCATGGTCACTGAGTACAGTATTCCCGCCGCTCCGGAACGCTATGCAGACTGTGCCCGCGCCATGGGCCTGGCCAGTGAAACTGATTCTGACGATGTAGCCAACAGCAAACTGATGGATGAGCTCTACGCTATCAATAAAGAACTGAAAGTACCCACGCCCGAGCAGTTTGGTATTGACCGCGACCACTTTTTTAACAACTTACCGGTGATGGCTGAGCAGGCTCTGGCCTCTGGCTCACCGGGCAATAATCCACGGGTACCCAGCGCCGACGAGATTATCGAAATCTATCGCAAGCTCTGGTAGCACAGGGTCAACAAATAGCTAAGATCATTTTTTGAGGACAATACAATGACAGTAGTAGGACATTTAATTAACGGCCAGATCACTCATGAGAGCGCGCGCACTCAGGATGTCTACAACCCATCCACCGGCGAGGTCAGCAAACAGGTTGCTCTGGCGTCAAAGGCGACAGTGGAAGAGGCTATTGCTGCGGCCCAGGCAGCTTATCCCGAATGGCGCAATACTCCGGCCATCAAACGCGCCCGGGTCATGTTCAAATTTAAAGAACTATTAGAGCAGAATGCCGACAAAATCTGCGCCTTGATTGGCGAAGAACACGGCAAGATCAGCCATGATGCTGCCGGTGAATTGCAGCGCGGCATTGAAAATGTGGAGTACGCCTGCGGTGCGCCAGAGCTGCTAAAAGGTGAACACAGTAAAAATGTCGCCCCCAATATAGACTCCTGGAGTGAGTTCCAACCACTGGGTGTGGTCGCCGGGATCACCCCGTTTAACTTTCCTGCCATGGTGCCCCTGTGGATGTACCCCATGGCGATTGTCTGCGGTAACTGCTTTGTGCTTAAGCCCTCAGAGCGCGACCCAACCTCCACGCTGTTTATCGCTGAACTCCTTAAAGAGGCCGGTCTGCCCGATGGCGTGATGAATGTGGTCAATGGCGATAAGGAAGCCGTTGATACGCTGCTCCACGACGAGCGAATTAAAGCAGTGAGCTTTGTTGGCTCTACCCCCATCGCCGAATATATCTATAGCACTGCTAATGCCAATGGCAAGCGCTGCCAGGCCCTGGGTGGCGCCAAGAACCATGCCATTGTGATGCCAGATGCAGATATGGATAACGCAGTAGCTCAGCTATTAGGCGCCGCCTTTGGTTCCTCCGGCGAGCGGTGTATGGCCCTGTCAGTTGCCGTGGCTGTTGGCGATGCCGCAGCGGATGCCTTGGTGAGCAAAATGCAGGAGGCTATGAAAAGTCTCAAGATTGGTCCCTGCCAGGATGCAGACAATGATTTTGGTCCAGTGATTACCCAGCAACACCAGCAAAAGGTCTTTGGCCATATCGACAGCGCTGAACAGCAGGGAGCCGAGGTTGTGGTGGATGGCCGCAACCCCTGTATTGCAGGCTATGAAAATGGTTTCTATGTGGGCGGCACACTGATCGACCGGGTGACTCCGGATATGGATAGCTACAATGCCGAAATCTTTGGGCCAGTTTTACAGGTAGTCCGGGTCGACACCATGCAGGCGGCCATGGACCTGATTGACGCTCATGAGTACGGCAATGGTACCTGTATCTTCACCCGGGATGGTGAGGCAGCCCGCTATTTTTCCGACCATATTCAGGTGGGCATGGTGGGTATTAATATCCCTCTGCCAGTGCCCGTGGCCTACCATAGCTTTGGTGGCTGGAAGCGCTCTTTATTTGGTGATCTCCATGCCTATGGACCAGATGCGGTGCGCTTCTATACCAAGCGCAAAACCATCACCCAGCGCTGGCCCTCTGCCGGTGTCCGGGAAGGTGCCCAGTTCTCTATGCCAACCATGAGCTAAATTAAACAGTATGACTACCAGGGAAAAAGGGTCTGCAGTCAGCCGCGTTATGCAGATTATTGAGGCCGTAGCCAGGGCCGAGCGACCTCCGTCGCCGGCCGATCTGGCCTGTCAGCTGAATATCCCCAAACCCAGCATCCATCGCCTGTTAAATCAGTTAGAGAGCGATGGCTTTGTGCAGACCAATATGCGCGGCCTGATTGTGCCCAGCGCCAAAATGCACGGTATTGCCTGGGGCGTGCTGCATACCGAGCGGTTTAGTGCAGCGCGTCGGGCCATACTGCAGGAACTGACCGAAGAGATCGATGAGACCTGCGGCATCGCCGTGCCCAGGGGTACAGATATGGTGTATTACGATCGGGTGCAGTCCGATTGGCCGCTGCAAATTGATTTGCAAGTGGGTAGCCACACGCCCAGCTGGTGCACGGCCAGCGGCAAGCTCTACCTGAGCTCACTGCCCCGCGAGCGCCGTCGTCGTATTATCGATAAGCTGCCGCTGATGCAATACACCCGCAATACTCTGGTGGATGCGGACAGTCTGGAAAACGCGCTTAAGCAGATAACAATAAGTCGCGTGGGAACAGACAATGAGGAGTTTGTGGATGGTATGGTGGCTTGCGCTGTGCCAATAACTGACAGCAGCGGTAAACTCTGCGCCTGCCTGTTTACCCATGCCCCGGTTATTCGCAAGAGCTTTGATCAGCTGCTGGCCTACACCCCGGTTTTGCAACGTGCCGCGGAAAATCTCGGCCAACTGATTGATGATCCTGAATAAACGGCCGCTAACGCCAAGAAGACAGCCATGAAAAAAAGATTACCGCCCCTAAACTGGTTGCGCTCGTTTGAGGCCGCAGCCCGTCATCTCAACTTTACCCAGGCAGCTGCTGAATTGCATATGACCCAAGCAGCAGTTAGCCAGCAAATTAAAGGGTTGGAAACCAAACTAGGCTGTGCACTTTTTATTCGTCTACCCCGAGGGCTCGAACTGACCGATGCCGGGCGCGCCTATATACCGGGCGTGCGAGACTCCATTGAAAAGCTGGCACTGATAACCGATGAAGTCTTTGGCAAAGAGCGCAGTTACACCCTGACGGTGCGGGTGAATCTGGTATTTTTTAATACCTGGCTGGCGCCCAAACTAGCGGACTTTCGCCGCCGCCATCCGGATATTGATCTGCGCTTTACCAGTAATATTTGGATCGCTGGCCAGGACCGCGAGGCCGATATTGAAATTCGCTATGGCAAAGGCGTATGGCCCGGATTTAGCAGCCATCGCCTCACTCGAGATGAGCTAATTCCAGTCTGCAGCCCCGAGCTATTGGATGGGCAGCTGCCGCCGACAGATCCTGAGGATCTGTCAAACTACAGCCTGTTGCATGTTATCGGCTATGAAGAGGGCTGGGGACACTGGCTCAACCAACTGGGCTACCACAGTATCGACGCCTCTCAGGGCATTCATTTTGACAGCCTGATGACGGCTATGGAAATGGCCGCCCAGGGACATGGGGTTGCCCTGAGCAGAACCTCATTGATAGCCCCTATGCTGGATTCTGGCCGCTTGATAACGCCCTTTGCGCAGACCACCAGCACCTCTGAATCTTTCTTTCTGGCAACACCTTCAGATAAACCGGTGCGATCCCATGTGGAGCAGTTTAGGCAGTGGTTGATTGAACAATCGGGCATTGGGGCGCCCGACTAAAATCGTGCCGCAGAGTTTCTGGGGGGCTGTCTAGGGCCTTGCTGGGCCGTTGCTGGCAGGGATGCCAGCACCGAGTCTACAGGGACGATGCACAGGGATGTGCGAGTGTCTCGGTAGGCAGGATGCCGATAGAGACCGTATTTACGACGTGCCCAGCAAGGCCCTAGACAGCCCCCCAGAAAAATCCAGCTCCGGACCTAGAGTCAGTCCCCCGCTCCCGCCCTTGAACTCTCCGTAGACTCCACAAGCACCCGAGCCACCAGATTATCCAGCTCATGCCACAGACTTTCGTCAATATCGATTCCTAACTCCAGCTGCTCATGATAGTTCGACAACATAGTTTCCGACGTTATCGTCTCAACCAGCGGCCCAGGATGTATGGTCGCAGAAAATCTCTGGTCGATAGAGGGTAAATCTGTACCGGCAAACACCATCAGCGACTGGTCCGCCGCAATCAGTGAGGGAGAATATCTGGATAGCACCGGCTGCTTGGCCCCAGACTGAATACTGAGTTTAAAACCAACCTGCCCCTCCACCCAGTAGGCCAGCAGAGCTGATCCCAGCTGGGCCGCACTGACCAGACGCTGGGCCACAAATCGGCGGTTGTGGCAATTATTTAGCTGCACCTGACCACTTCCATGCTGGCGCGCCAGTGCACAGGCAAGACGCACTGTCTGACTGCCGCACAGCAGCACAGAGCTACTCTGGCCATCCAGCACCGCATAGTCATCCCCATCGCTGATTAATTTGGCGTGCAGACACTGGCACTGATACAGCGAGGGCAAAGCCTCCCTGAGTTGCTGCAGACCATTTAAACCATGCATTTGCGACCAGACCACCATAGCCGCGGCATCCTGGTAGTCGCCCACCGAGAAGCCCAAGCCTTCAAACGCCTTCTTAAGCGACGCCGTCAATTCATTGCGAGAGACTCTCATGGCTTTAGCCGCTACTGGACTCGGTGTTTTTACGGAGCACAGGCTTGATTGGGAACTGCCAGTCATCAAAAAATGGTTGCTCAAAATCACTGACTAGCGGGGCGCCCTGGAACATAGTATTGCGCACCCAGAGACGAGAGCGCGGGTCAAACTTACTGACCCCAAAGAACGAAAGTTTGCAGCGCAGCAGATGAATCGGCAGCACATTGCTGTGGGCCAAATTTTCGCGAATATCCCCGTACTGACTCTGAGCCATGGTCTGGATGCGACAGATTACGCCGCTGAGATCGGGCTGCTCCAAAATAAAATGCGCCACATCCTGTAGCGGAAACTGTTGTATATGGGCGCAAACCAGGTCGTAACACTGCCGCACCATAAGACCAATGGCCAGAGGCATCTGTTTTTCCATGCCCTGATCCACATGGGTCTGCCCAAGACGCGGCTCCATTTTCTCCTCTGATCTGTACCAAAAAGAGCCCTGAGATTCCGCCTGGGCAAAGTCAATGGCCAGAGCCCAATCGTATTTATCCTCGATAAGGGCCTGCAGGTCAGCCAGTGACATCTGAGGTATCAGGTGCTGTTCCTCCTCCACAGCCATCATCTCCTCAAGCTCGTCCACCAGTTCGGGATAGAGTTCGATTAGCAGACTGTTAATGACTTCCTGGGTTTCAATATGCCAGCTCTGCTCCGCATACTGCACCAGCTCTGCCCAGCTGTACTGGCTGGCGATGATATTCTCGCCCTCCGTCTGCAACCACTGCTGCAGCTGCTGCAACTCTTCACGGACCAGACTATTGGACAGGGTTTGCTGACTGTCTCCCGTGCTGATTTCGCCCAGATGCTGGATCACCCTGGCGGTAGACCTGGAGAAAGCGTCGAGATGGGCGCTATCAATACCAGCATCTCCAGCCACGATGGCCCTGGCCAGGGCTGTCTCTCGCTGCTCGATCCACTGATTAATCAGCATTGGATGATTGATTAAAAATGGCGCCATACCCAGGCCTGTTGAATTACCAATACCAAAATAGCGCTTGATCTGGTCATCCAGTTTCACAGCGGTTTCGGGTGATCGCTGAGCAGCGATATAGTCGGCGTGCTGCAGACTAAAGTGCCGCAACATAAAGCAGGTAAACATTTCTGCGGCAAAGGGCCGGGCAAAATCACGGTGCTTGGTGCGCACCTTTTCCCAGTCAGCCATACCCAGCTTGCCACTGCCATAGGCAGCGGTAGTGCGATAGAGATAGCCGACCTCGGCGATCACATCCACATCTGGCTGGCGGCCACTGGCCAGTTGGTCCACCACATAGTCGAAGGTGCGACCACTGCGATTACCCCGCGACAATACAAACACGCGGGAATCAACCCGCCCCGCTTCTTGCTTGGGTACATTTTCGCGCAAAAATTCTAGCTGCTCTTCATCTACCCTGCCCTCACAGAGAGCCATGGTAAGGTCCCATTGATTGGCAATCACCCGATCATTGCGTTTGTCCGGATCCAAATAATGGGAGAACAGCACGTAGCTGTAGGTACCGTACCTGGCATTTACCTCGTAGACAGCAGTGCCATAACCCTCTGCATCCAGATCAAAAATACGGCTCTGTATCTGCCACTTTTCCTGCACCATGCGACGCACCAGGGTGCGCATAAAGCTGATTCGCGACTGATGGAAACTGCCCAGCCGATTTAACTGCATGACCTGGCTGGCAGGCCGCATGGGCAATGCAGCGCTTTGGCTAAGACTGGATTTGG
Organism: Porticoccaceae bacterium; assembly: GCA_049623265.1. GTDB lineage: Bacteria > Pseudomonadota > Gammaproteobacteria > Pseudomonadales > Porticoccaceae > HTCC2207. The sequence continues at coordinate 3,725 of JBMZST010000032.1, read as the reverse complement.
CAATTGATCTATGGGATGAATGCACGGACAACACCTGTAAAAATAGCAGCCCCCAGCACCTGATTAGGACTGGAAATTTCGGCTATTTTAGGCCTAGAAATCCACCGTGACTTAATTAAAAACGACATAGAAAACGCGGTTGCGACATAGTCATTTATGGCTGTGAAACGGCTTTTTTATAACTGTTTTATCGCCTGACTTTAAGCGCTTACCGGCGCACCTGGAAAAGATTTTTCAAAGAATGACAACCAGTTGCGACCCATAATTTTCTCAATGTCTGTATTGGCAAAACCTACATCTTCAAGACCCTGAGCCACTGTCAGCATATCTTTTGAGCCGGCAAACCAACTGGGTTGCCTGGGCCATGAGGGATTGGCGGCGGAGCCCTCACCATGGTCCACCCCCAGAGTCCAGCGGCCACTGCGCATCCACTCCAGGGTTGAATAATCCCAGTTTTCACAGAGATCCGAGCCTATACCTATGCGGTCGATACCAATCATCTCAGCGGTTTGGGCTACCATTTGGCAAAATTCTTCGACTGTGCAGTCCGAGCCATTTTTAAGATGGAAGGGGTACATACTAAAACCCAGCATACCCTCAGACTCACCGATGGCACGCAACACAGCATCGGATTTATTGCGCAGTGCCGGATGGAAAAAGCTCGGGTTAGCATGGGTAATGGCTATGGGTCGCTCGGAGATTTCTATGGCTTCCAGCGTGGATTTTTCAGCGCTGTGGGACATATCGATAATCATGCCAACGCGGTTCATCTCTTTAATCACCTCGCGGCCAAACCTGGTGATACCGCCGTCCTGATCCTCGTAGCAACCGGTGGCCAGCAAGCTCTGATTATTGTAGCTGAGCTGCATAATACGCACCCCCAGCTGATGCAGAATCTGCACCATTTTGACATCGTCTTCTATGGGTGAGCAGTTCTGAAAACCAAAGATAATTCCTACTTTGCCCAGACGCTTGGCCTCAACAATATCCGCGGCCTGGTGAACCGGCATGATTAAATCCCCATGGTTGATAAAGTGCCGGTTCCACTGGCCAATATTCTCCAGGGTCTCGCGACTGTTTTCCCAGTAGGCAATGGTCACATGAATAGCACTCAACCCACTGCGCTGGGCCTCTTCGAAAAGATTCCGGTTCCAGTTGACGTATTGCAGCCCGTCGATCAGCAGCATATCTCTGTTCATAACAGTATCCCGATGGATGATTAGTAGGGCTTGCTGTAGTTTGTTTTGATAATGGTATAGAAGTCGCGCGCGTGCTGACCCTGCTCTCTGGGGCCATAGCTCGAGTTTTTGCGGCCACCAAAGGGCACATGGTAATCAGTACCTGCGGTGGGCAAATTAACCATCACACAGCCGGATTTGGAGTGGCGTTTAAAGTGACTGGCATGGGCCAGGCTGTTGGTAATAATTCCCGAGGTCAGACCAAAGTCCGAATCATTGGAAACCTCCAGTGCCTGCTCATAGCTATCCACCTTAATCACACAGGCAATGGGGCCAAAGACTTCTTCCCGATTAATCCGCATCTGGTTATTGGTATTAATAAATAGTGCCGGCGACATGTAAAAACCCTCGGTTTCCCTACTCAGGGCCTCACCGCCCAGCACCAGTTCGGCGCCCTCATCCTTGGCAATTTGCATATAGTCGAGATTCTGCTGTAACTGACGCCCGTCGACGACAGGGCCGATTTGCGAGTCCTTCGCCAGCGCATGCCCCACCACCAGTTTGCCCACAGCCTCGGTCATTTTCTCAACAAACTTATCATGGATACCCGCCTGCACAATCAGTCGGGATGAGGCGGTGCATTTCTGGCCTGTACCAAAATAGGCGCCAGCCACCGCACATTGCACTGCAGTATCCAAGTCGGCATCATCCAGTACCACCAGCGCATTTTTACTGCCCATCTCCAGCTGGACGCGGGCCATATTGTCGATGGCATTGCGGGCGATATGGCGGCCTACGCCCACGGAACCCGTAAAGGTGACCGCCTGAATATCTGCTGAGGTGCACAGGGTTTCACCGACATCGCGACCCGAGCCCATCACGAGATTAAATACCCCGGCGGGCAGACCGCTGCGACTGATAATCTCTGCCAGTATCCAGGCACTGGCGGGCACCAGTTCAGCGGGCTTGAGTACCAGGGCATTGCCATAGGCTAGAGCCGGAGCAACTTTCCAGGCGGCAACCGCCATGGGGAAGTTCCAGGGCGTTACAATACCAATTACACCCAGGGGTTCGCGGTGAACCTCTACATCGACGCCTGGACGCACAGACTCAGTGTTCTCACCCATTAGGCGCAGGGTTTCAGCGGCGTAGTATTGGAAGAATTGGCCAGATCTATAGACCTCACCCACCCCCTCGGCACGGGTTTTACCCTCTTCGCGAGCTAGTATCTCACCAATTTCATCACTGCGGGCAATCAGCTCAGCACCAATAAAATCCAGCACGGCTTTGCGCTGCTCAAGCCCGGACTGGGACCAGCCTTCAAACGCTGTATTGGCGGCCCTAATGGCGGCCAGACAGTCCTCATTGGTGGCCTTGGCATAGCGGCCCACCCTATCGCTGGTATCCGAGGGATTAATATTGTCAATAACTGCAGAGCTGCCCACCCATTCGCCATTGATATAGTTGCTGTGTAAATCCTGACTCATACTGACTCCACGTATTATTTTTATCGCCAAACAAGGCTATAGCTGGCCATTTTTATCTTTCCATATCTATAAATCTAATCAAAACTTTCTATAGATTTATAAGGATAATTAATTTATCCTCTTTTCTAATATAACCATAAATAAATCTAAATAATAAATTTAAAAACGAGCCTTTTATCAAATACTTAAACGTGACTCTGCGCCATCTGCGCACCTTTATTACTGTGGCTGAGGAAGGCAGTTTTAATGGGGCTGCCGAAAAATTATCGCGCACCCAGCCAGCCATTACTCTGGCAGTAAAACAGCTGGAGGAGTTTATTGGCCTAAAGCTACTGGAGCGCACCACCAGACAGGTGAGCACTACCACTGAAGGGGAAAATTTTATCCCTATAGCTCAGCGCTTGGTTCGGGACTTTGATACTGCAATCTATGATCTGCGAGCTACAGCTGAGCGTCGCATAGGCCATGTCAGCATGGCGATTGTGCCCTCGGTTGCCAGCAATGTGCTCCCGGATATTGTTAAAACATTCTCTGCGGAATTTCCCGGCATTCATCTGCATCTGGATGACGACAGTTCTCAGGGCGTACAGCGACGAGTGGAGCGCAACGAGGTAGACTTTGGCTTGGGCAGCCTGTGGAAGCCCAACAAGCTGCTGGAATTCAGGCCACTGTTTGCCGACAGACTGGAGCTGATTTGTCACCGGGATCACGAACTAGCACAGAAATCTGGTGATGTGCACCCAAAAGAGTTGGAGAACAGTACATTCTTGGATACTGGCATTACCCAAACACTGCGGATACGAGAAAACTTTGGCGAATCCAAATTCGACTTTCCCAATATCACCACCTTGCTGGCGATGCTGAAATCCAATCTTGGCGTGTCGGTGTTGCCCTCGCTGGCAATTCCCAAATCTGCCGATGAATTGGTCTCCAGACCGCTTTTCCCCACCGAGGTGCGGGAAATCTATCTGATTACCCGCAAAGGCTGGACCCTATCGCCAGCCGCTGAGGCCATGATAGAGACGATTATTCGCGAGACCCCCAATCAGGTAGAAAAGCA
>JBMZST010000031.1:0-11728 GCA_049623265.1 Porticoccaceae bacterium | reverse complement strand
GGGTGCCAGCAATGTAGGCATCATAAAAACGCCGGAGCCAATGGCACAGCCTACGGCTATAGACCAGCCGCGCCAGAAGCCAATTTCATTGTGGGTATTAGGAGTTTTATTATTGTTATTCATTTGTTCCCCTCAGTAACCAATACGGTAACAGGGAACCCATACATTGCCTAGAGGAAGATAGGTTGTCGTGCCGAGCTTGTGTTTAAATGTAAATAGGATTAGCTTGGTGGTTATACGCTAATGAATAAAAAATATTACGTAGCATTGTGCTGCGGGGGCGGGGGCAAAAAATGAGAATCTATTCGGCGATAGCAGTGCTATCAGTATTAACTGCCTGTGGTGGTGGTGGCGGTGGTGGCAATAAACCTGCTCCCATAGTGGTAGTGGGAGCTAGTGGTGGCAACAACACGGCGGCTCCCTCAGGTTGGGTGGAAGGTCAGTATGATTCTTATCGCAGTCTTGAGGGGTTCTGTGCCAACCCAAGGTCTGATAGTTCCTATGGTGATCGGGTAGGCAGTATTACCGATGAAAACTTTTGGATTCGCTCTTACAGCAATGACACCTATCTCTGGTATCAGGAGTTAGACGATATTGACCCAGGCACTGTCGACAGTACCGCTGAATATTTTGACCTGATGAAAACCGATGCGCTGACCGAGACCGGCAACCCCAAGGATCAGTTTCACTTTACCTATGACACAGAGGAGTGGGAGCTATTATCCCAGTCTGGAATCTCTGCGGGCTACGGTTGGGAGCTGGCCTTCGTAAGAAACTCACCGCCGCGCAGTTTGGTGGTGGCTTTTAATGAGCCCAATACTGCCGCAGCCGATAATAATATTGGTCGCGGTGCTGTGATAGTGTCAGTCGATGGTGCGGCAGTTGCAGACGGCTCAGCAGATGTATTGAACGCCGGGCTATTTCCCGCTGAGCTGGGTGAGTCCCATACCTTCGAGGTGCGCGACCTGGGCGCCAGCGAGACCAGAACAGTGGTGATGGAGAGTATGGAGATAGTTACCGAGCCAGTAAAAAATGTCAAAACTGTGGATTACAATGGCACCAAGGTAGGTTACCTAACCTTTAATACTCATATTGCTACGGCCGAACAGCAACTGATTACCGCGGCCGAGCAGTTAAAAGCGGCCAATATTGATGAGCTAGTGATAGATTTGCGCTATAACGGTGGCGGCTATCTGGATATTGCCGCCGAGTTGGCCTCTATGGTCGCAGGGGATGCCGCCACTGGACGCATCTTCGAAGAGACCACATTTAATGACAAGTATCCCTCGGTCAATCCCATTACCGGGCGCAGTCTAGCGCCGACCTATTTCCCATCAACCGCAGCGGGATTCTCTGCTGAACAGGGCAGTAGTCTGCCCAAGCTCAATATGTCTCGGGTCTTTGTGCTTGCCAGTGGAGGCACTGCTTCTGCTAGTGAGGCTTTTATCAATGGCCTGCGCGGTATTGATGTGGAAGTTATTCTTATCGGTGCCAACACCAGAGGTAAACCCTATGGTTTTTATGGCATAGATAACTGCAGCACTACCTATTTTACCATCCAGTTTAAGGGCTCAAATGCCAAAGGCTTTGGTGAATACTCCGATGGATTTATACCAGCAGATACCGACGATATGTCTGCTGCCAATGTGCGCGGTTGCCTGGTCGATGACGATCTGCAGCACCTCTTGGGTGATCCTGATGAGGCCAGATTTGCCGCGGCGCTGACATTTATGGAGACTGGTAGCTGCCCAGCGAATACCACCCCAAGCAGTGCAAAATCTGCTGCCATGGGCTCAGAAAAGATCCGCGCTTACCAAGCCGGAGATATAAAGCAGCCGGTTATTCCTGGCCGCATACTGAGGTAAATCCAGCATGACCCAACCTGTACTCTGGCGTCGCGCAGTGAACTCCTGGTGGCTGCGCGGATTGATAATCATAGCTGCCCTAGGCGCTCTGGTTATTCCTCAGATCAACTCCGCACCCCTGCCTGATTTTACCCAGTACCAGGATGTGGGGCAGAAGAAGAGCGCTTTTTTTGACTATATGCTGCCTATGGTGATTGAGAGCAATCGAAAGACATTAGAGCAGCGTGCTGAGATTGAGAGTTTTGCCGCCAAGTCAGAACTAACTGCTGCAGAACGCAAAAAGCTTAGTCAGTTTGCTCGTCAATACGGGCTGGGGCCGGAGCAAGAACAGACGGACCTATTGCAGCAGCTGCTACTCCGTGTCGATAAGGTGCCGGCCTCTCTGGCGCTGTCTCAGGCCGCTATAGAGTCAGCCTGGGGGACTTCGCGATTTGCGGTAAAGGGCAATAACCTGTTTGGTCAGTGGTGTTACAAAAAGGGCTGTGGGCTGGTGCCACTGAGGCGCAATGCCGGCAGCAATCATGAGGTGGCGAAATTTGCTTCGGTGGCCAACTCAGTCAATGCCTATATGCGCAATATAAATACCCACAGAGCCTATGCCGATCTGCGCGCTAACCGGGCGCAACTGCGGCAAGCCGAGCAGGACGTCACCGGCCATTTGCTGGCCGAGAACCTACTGTTCTACTCCGAATTGCGCGAAGTCTATGTGCACGAGGTACAGGCAGTGATCAGGATCAATAAGCTGGCTCAGTACGACTGAGGGGCCGGGGTCAATCCAGTAGTTTAGAAAATTCCCCAGCTTCGATAAGTGCGCGCATATCACTAGAGCCGCCGATCAGCACGCCCTTAACAAAAATCATTGGGAACGAAGGCCAGCCGGTCCACATTTTTAGCGCGTTGCGGCGTCGCCACAGGCTGAAGTAGCTGCCGTATTCCAGATAGGCGTAATCCAGCCCCAGTTCATCCAATTGCTTGCGGGCTTTCTTGGGTGCGGGATTCTGGGCCATACCCACAACCACAATTTGATTATTGGCTATAGCCTCTTGCACCTCCGCCACTATATCGGCGTGGTTATCCTGGACTGTTGCCTGCACCGCAGGATGAATATGGTCGTTATCAAGAATCTGTCTGGTCATTGCGCCTACCCTAGAGGATGTTTTTTTTTGCAGTAGCGACAGTAGGGGATATTGCAGTGGGAGGCAATAGTCTTTTCCGCTCCTGCCCTAGTCCTGCAGTTCAGGGAGACCTTTAAACAGTTTAAGGGCCTCTGGATTTGCCAGGGCATCAGTATTGTTGACCACCTGCCCATGCACGACTTTGCGCACTGCAAGTTCAACGATTTTGCCACTAATGGTGCGGGGGATATCGGTGACTGCAATCACCTTGGCTGGCACATGGCGGGGCGTGGTTTCACGCCTGATAGTGCTGCGGATTTTGTCGATTAGCTGATTATCAAGGCTTAGGCCGCTGCGCAACACCACAAACAGCACCACCCGCACATCATCCTCCCAGTCCTGCCCTATGCAGATACTGTCTATTACCTCATCCAGCTTTTCCACCTGGCGATAGATTTCCGCAGTGCCAATACGGACGCCGCCGGGGTTGAGTACCGCATCAGAGCGGCCATGAATAATCATGCCATTGTGGGCGGTTATCTCGCCGTAATCGCCATGGGCCCAGATATTGGCATAGGTGTCAAAATAGGCGCCGAGATATTTTTTATTTTCAGGGTCATTCCAAAAATAGATGGGCGCTGAGGGGAAGGGCTTAACACAGACCAATTCGCCTTTTTGCTCAGTGACGGCTCGGCCCTGATCGTCCCAAATCTCGACAGCCATACCCAGACCGCGGCATTGAATCTCACCCTCCCAGACTGGCAGCGAGGGATTCCCCAATACAAAACAGGACAGAATATCTGTGCCTCCAGAGATAGAGGACAAACAGACATCAGCTTTAATATCCCGGTACACATACCGAAAGCTCTCGTGGGAGAGTGGCGAACCAGTGGATAGTATGGCCTTTAAACTGTCCAGTTGATGGGTCTCTCTGGGCACCACATGGGCTTTTTCCAGGGCGGCAATATATTTGGCGCTGGTACCAAAGATACTGACTTTCTCCTGTTCTGCCATATCTATCAGGGATCTGGGTTGCGGATAAAACGGCGAGCCATCATAGAGTACAAGGGTGGCTTCCGAAGCCAGGCCAGCCACCAGCCAGTTCCACATCATCCAGCCACAGGTGGTGAAATAAAACAGCACATCCTCAGGTTGCAGATCGGTGTGGAGCTGCTGTTCTTTAAGCTGTTGAATTAGCGTGCCGCCGGCCCCGTGGACAATGCACTTGGGCACACCAGTGGTGCCAGAGGAATACATAATATACAGGGGGTGATCAAAGGGCAGTTGCTCAAATTGCAGCTGTGGCGGGTTTTCCTCAACCAAGAAATCAGGGTAAGCAACAGCCTGGGGAATCGGGTTCACAGCCTCAGTTACCGGCACCAGTATCAGCTGCTCTATCGAGTCTATCTGTTCGACAATCTGTTGTACCCGCGGAGTGGAATCAATGGTTTTGCCATTGTAATAGTAGCCATTGCAGGCAAACAGCACCTTGGGTTCGATCTGGCCAAAGCGGTCCATTACTCCATTTATGCCAAAATCCGGTGAGCAAGACGACCAGATAGCGCCAATGCTACTGGTGGCCAGCATGGCAACAATGGTTTCGGGTACATTGGGCATAAAGCCGGCCACAGGATCCCCTTTGGTTACGCCTGCATTGCGCAGCGCCGCGGCCAGCTGAGTCACCTGCAGGTAGAGTTCATTGTAACTAAGGGTTCTGCGAGACCCATTCTCCAGATGGGCAATCAGGGCGATTTTATCGGAGCGATTGCGCAGCAGATTCTCGGCGAAATTCAGCTTGGCGTCCTGAAACCACTGAGCGCCGGGAAACTTTTCGCCGTCAGTAAGCACAGCGGAATAGGGCTCAGAGGCGCGTATATCGGTGTAATGCCAAAGCTGCTCCCAAAACTGCTCTGGATTATCTACAGACCATTGATGCAGTTCATCGTAATTAGCAAAGCTGAGATTTAACTGGGATTTCAGTTGCTGCTGAAAGCGCTGCATATGGCTGCGTTTGATCTGCTCGGCGCTGGGCTGCCATAAAGCTTTCATAGGAGTCACTTAAAACAATGGAATTTGACCTAGGTTGCCCTAACTTTATAATTACGACAAATTGTATTAAATGATTGATTGATAGATTAAATGGAATAATATCTTCCCCATGAATATCAGTGTTAAACAGTTGCAGGGTTTTGTCGCCATTGCTGAGTTAGGCAGTTTCGCTGAGGCCTGTGAGCATCTGCATCTCTCTCAGCCGGCGCTGAGTGCAGCTATTCGCAAGATGGAGGACAGTCTTGGTGGGCAGCTATTTGCCCGCTCCACCAGGTCGGTAGCGCTGACGCCAGAGGGCGCAGAGTTTTTGCCCGTAGCCCGACGCCTGCTAATGGACTGGCACGAGGGCTTTGAAGATTTGCGCGGCCTATTTGCCCTGCAGCGGGGAAAATTGAGTATCGCCGCCATGCCATCTTTTGCCAGTAACTGTCTGCCCCGCACTCTGGTGGCGCTGGTGCAGCGTTTCCCCAATATCAATATCAATGTGCAGGATATTGTGATGGAGGACGTGCTCAGTGCTGTGCAGTCCGGGCGGGTAGAGCTGGGTATTACTTTTGAACCCGATAATTTGGATGGTCTGGATTTCCAGCCGCTGTTTAATGACCGCTTTATGGCTATTGTGCCGCCCCAGCATGCTTTGGCGACACAGGATCAGGTGGCCTTTGCCGACCTGCTAAGCTATACCCTGGTATCACTAAATCGGGGCTCCAGTACAAGACGTTGGACGGAGACTGCAATAGCTGCAACCCATCGGCAACCACCGCATATTTTTGAAGCTTTTCAGCTAACCACAGTGGGTGCCATGGTCGCTGCTGGAGTGGGCGTGGCGGTGGTTCCGGCACTCTGTCAGGGGCAGATGGAAGCTCTGGGCGCCCTCTGCATACCTATCTCCCAGGGCGGCATAGAGCGTCGGGTGGGCATCTTTACTCGCCGCCGCCAGGCTCTGTCTGCGCCAGCACAAAAATTTATTGCACTGTTACTAGAGACAACTGAACCATTGGCCTAGTCCCAGCGTTATATGTAATCATGGATCAATAACGACAGGAATAATTTATAGGGGAAGTTCGATGGGTATTACTTTAGACATTAATGGCGCCAAAAGAGAGGTTGAGGCCGATCCGGATACACCGCTGCTCTGGGTTATCCGCGACAATATCGAACTTACCGGCACCAAATACGGCTGCGGTGTAGCCCAGTGTGGTGCCTGTACTGTGCACCTCAATGGCCAGCCCATTCGCTCCTGCTCTATGCCCATCAGCGCGGTGGGCGATCAGAAAATTACCACCATCGAAGGGGTGCAGTCTGCGGAGGCTCAGGCTGTGCAAGCGGCTTGGGATGAATTAGCGGTGGCTCAGTGTGGCTACTGTCAGTCAGGTCAGATTATGTCGGCAGCGGCGCTGTTACAAAACAACCCCAATCCGGATGATCAGGCCATTGACCGTGCCATGAACGGTAATATCTGTCGCTGTGCCACCTATAAAAGGATTCGCGACGGCATTAAACAGGCCGCTCAGCGCATCAGCGCTGTGGAGGTGTAGATCATGACTTCGGTTAATTCTAAACAGCAGACTATGGTCTCCCGCCGCAGCTTTCTTAAAACCAGCGTTGGTGCTGGTGCAGGCTTCACCCTGGGGCTCACATTACCCACTACCGCCGTGGCCAAACTGGGGGCCGCCAGTGCACAGGCAGACGCTGTGCCCAATGCCTTTGTGCGCATTAGTACTGATAACACAGTGACTGTGATTATTAAGCATATAGAGTTTGGTCAGGGTACTTTTACCGGCCTGGCTACCATCCTGGCGGAAGAGATGGATGCCGACTGGGATCAAATTCGATCCGAAGCTGCGCCATCCAATCCAGAACTTTACGCCAACACTTTCTATGGTGCCCAGCTCACCGGAGGCAGCACCGCCATTGCAAATTCCTACACCCAGATGCGTGAGGCCGGTGCCAGCGCTAGAGCCATGTTTGTGGCTGCGGCGGCTGCAGAATGGGGAGTTGCCCAGGGCGAGATCAGTGTGAGCAGCGGTGTGATCTCTCATGCCAGTGGCCGTTCTGCCAGCTTTGGTGATCTGGCGGCTGCGGCTGCCAAGCAGCCAGTGCCGGAAACCGTTGTACTAAAAGACCCAAAAGACTTTACCCTGATTGGTGCTGAGACGGTTACTAGAAAGGACCTGGGTAAAACGGATGGCACTGCGATTTACACGCAGGACATTAAACTGCCCGGCATGTATACCGCCGTGGTTGCCCATGCTCCGCGTTTTGGTGCAACCGTAAAATCCTACAGTGATAAGAAAGCCCGCGCCGTTAAAGGTGTGGTCAATGTGGTACAGATCGACTCTGGCATTGCGGTGATTGCAGATACATTCTGGGCGGCCAAAAAGGGTCGCGATGCGCTGCAAATAAACTGGGATACCAGTGCCGCTATGACTGAGAGCTCGGATCAGCAGATGCAGCGTTTCCGCGCGGAGTCAGCCAAGCCAGGATTACCAGCCGTGGCCGAAGGGGACATTGAGCAAGGCTTTAAAGATGCCGCCCAGATTATTGAGGCGGAGTATGAGTTTCCCTATCTGGCCCATGCCACCATGGAGCCTATGAACTGTGTAGCTCAGATTACCGAGGCCGGCGCAGAGATATGGAATGGCTGCCAGTCAACCACGACAGATCACTATGCAATTGCCGGTGCTCTGGGCCTGGCGCCGGAACAGGTTAAAATTAATACATTGTTTGCCGGTGGCAGCTTTGGGCGGCGGGCCAATAAAAACAGTGACTATGTATTGGAAGCCGTGGCCATAGCCCGGGCCAATCAGTCCGATGCACCGATAAAATTGGTTTGGACCCGAGAGGATGACACCGGAGCCGGTTATTTCAGGCCTATGTATTTCCATAGGTTAAAAGCCGGACTGGATGACAATGGTAAGATTATTGCCTGGCGCCATCAGATTGTGGGCCAATCCATTATGGCCAATTCTGCGCTGTCTGTTTTTATTAAAGACGGTGTAGATAGTAGCTCGGTGGAGGGCGCAACGGAGCTGCCCTACCATATTGCCAACTTTGCCGTAGACCTGAATACGGTGGAGTCCCAGGTCCCGGTGCTCTGGTGGCGCAGTGTGGGTTCAACTCATACGGCTCATGCGGTTGAAAGCTTTATGGATCAGTTGGCTGTGGCTGCCAATCAGGACCCTCTAGCCTTCCGTCTCGCTCATCTGGGTGATGATCCACGCTATCGCGGAGTCCTGGATCTGGTCGCGGATAAGGCCAACTGGCGCAGCGACGCCCCCGACCGTATCAAGGGTCTGGCGGTGCATAAATCCTTTGGCAGCTATGTGGCCCAGGTGGCAGATATCCGGGTCGATAAAGATGGCGAGTTTAAAGTTGAGTCTGTGGTCTGCGCCGTAGACTGCGGCGTGGCTGTTAATCCGGATGTGATTCGGGCGCAGATGGAAGGCGGTATAGGCTACGGCTTATCCCCTGTGCTTACCGACCACATCAGTATCAAAAACGGTGCCGTGGTTGAGATGAACTTCGATCGGCAAAAGGTGCTGCGTATAGCCGATATGCCAGAGATCGAGGTGCATATTGTACCCTCTGCCCTGCCTCCAACTGGTGTGGGTGAGCCGGCTACTCCAGTGATCAGTCCAGCGGTTGCCAATGCGCTGTACGCGGCGACCGGCAAACCGGCGGTGACCTTGCCGCTACGCACTAAAAGCTAACTGATTTAGCCGGGCAGGAAGTCAGCGGCAGAGTCTTTCATGGCCTGGGTAATAGGTATGGCAGCCCGGGCCTTGAGGTCGAAATAGACACTGGTGCTCTCCAGCGTGGCGGCGACCTGGTTGCGGCTGATATTGCGCATCTCATAAGCCACTGTCATAGATTTGGTGCCGATCTTGACTAGTTCGGCGCTGATTTCAATCAGATCGCCTACGCCCACCTCCGCCTGATAATCAATCACATGGCGAACATCGGCCCAGCCGGTTTGGTGAACCGTGGCGTCTTCGCCTTCCCAGCCAAACAAGGCATGGAGAAAATGGTAAGAGCCGTCATCAAACATGGCAATATAGTGACGCGTGGTCATATGGCCCATAACATCGGCCAGAGCCGGGTGACTGACACCTTTGTACACGATCATGGTTTGATCTCTCCTCTACTTTTCAAGGGCCAGCATATACTTGGCCACAGCCATCTGGGTTTCAGCATCCAGATAATTCTGCGCCGGCATAGGCGGGAAGTTATCGCGCTTTTTCACCGGTGCATTAATGTATTCCACTAGCCCCTCTGGATTGCCTGCGTACATGGCCTGAATAACCTGCACCGATGGGCCTATCAGGCGGCCAGTGTAGCTGTGGCAGCCGGTACATACACCCAGATAGGCGATCTCGCCGCGCTCCGAGGGATGGATAACCCGAGGCTGGGCGCCACCGGCCAGTAGGTAGGATTCTGTGCTGTCGGTATTGGTAAAGTCGCAGTCGCCATAGTTGCCAATCCCCACGGCTCGGTAACGATGACGATTGATAATACAGCTACCTTTGCTGGGCCCCACATGGACAATATCTATTAGCCCGGTATGCAACTCAGTGAGCGCCACCGCAGTGACCTCAGGAATAGTGTCATAGCCATTGTTGAGCATCACATTATCCAGAATCATGGTGCGATCAGAGTTCGGATCTGATTCCACATCCATGGTGATATTAGCGGCATAGCTGTGATCATTGATAATAATGCCAGCAGTTTTATTGTTGGAAATAATATTGCCTTCAATCACCACGTCATCTGCTGCCATAACCAGAATACCAGTACCCGCCGGGATACCAGCGACAATAGAGCCGGGCGCACCAAAGTTAGGTGTATTGTTATCCAGCACAAAGTTATTGCGAATAATGACATCTTCAGTGGTTTTAATTGGCAGGCCCGGTGTCACAAAGGCCAGAATGCCGCCCGTGTTGTTGTAGGCAATATTATTTTCCACTATGGCGTGACGGCTATTTTCAATTTCTATACCGGCTACATTGTCGAAAACTTCGTTGTGGGCCACATGAATATTGTCACTCATACCAATGTAGATAGCGGCATCAGCAATACCTGATACGACGTTGTGCTCCACCAGACCATTGGTACCCAACTGCGGGAAGATGCCATAGATGCCGGTGTCGACAATCACATTGTTGCGAATCTCAAAATTATTTCCGGCCTGGCCCATAATGCCATTGCCTTTGTACTGGGTAATACGGAAGTTCTCTACCACCACATTATTGCCGGAATAGAGAATGGCATCATTGAGTTTACCCAGGCCATCCATGGTGGCGCGCTCGCCCTCCTGGATAACACCGACCAGGTGGATATCGTCTTTATCAATGTACACAGTCTCTGAGTAAGTGCCGGGCATCACCTGAATGGTATCTCCCGGCTGAGCTTTTTCGACGGCCGCCTGAATAGACTCCCCCGGGTTAACCAGAATCACAGAGCCCTCAACGCTGCGTTGTGGCACAGCACTGATCGTATCATCGGCCTGATAGCCGCCACTGTAGCTGGCGCCTCCGATAGAGCTAGTGATTATCGGCGCTACATTGTTATTGCTGCCCATAATCCAACCACCGGCAAAAATAACAATAGCCAGTACCACTTTGAATTTAGTGTTCATACTTAGTCTCCTGATGCAGTCACAAGACTGATGCTGGTTTTACTATTTAATAAACCCGAAGGCACCTGGGTGGGTACCTCGGGCATAAAACTCTCATCACTGAGGGCACCCATAAAATCTACCAACCGATCCAGTTCACTATCGGTCAGGTTGGGGTCCGAGATATGCCAGTGCAGTAACAGCTCTTCGCCCTCAGGTACAGCGTGGCCACGCCCTTTGGTATAGAACTCTGTTGCCTCGCGCAGAGTGGCAAATCTACCGCTGTGCATATAGGGCGCGGTATGGGCAATATTGCGCAGGGTTGGGACCTTAAAGCCACCGGTCAAACGCTTGGCATTGAAGGTTTCAGCGGCGCCTATATCTCGCGGCAGCCCCGCTGGCTCTGGGGTGCCGATAACGGCGACTTGCTGATTGGTAAACAGGGGCGGCGTATGGCACTGGGAGCAGCGCGCCACAAAGGAGCGAAACACATTGAGGCCCTCCAGTTCATTGGGGCTCAGTGCCTTGGCATCGCCATGGGCGTAGCGATCATAGGGGCTGTTAAGAGAGATTAATGAGCTCTGAAAAGCCGCCAGTGCGGTGGCTATATTATCTATGATCAGAGCATCCTCAGTATTGGGAAAGGCCTGTTCAAATAGCTTGGGGTAGGCGGGCACCTGCTTGAGGTCTGCTAATAGCTGGGCTGGCGTATTGGCCATTTCTTTATCGGAAAACAATGGTCCGATCGCCTGCTCCTCCAGGCTCTGAGCCCGAGCATCCCAAAAAAATACCTGTAAAAATGCACTGTTCCACAATGTGGGGGCAGAGCGCTGACTGATTTGGCCTCTGGCACCTACACTGCGATCCATGCCGTCGCTAAAGCCCAGGTCTGGGTTATGACAGTTAGCGCAAGACAGGTTTTTATCGGCCGAGAGCACAGGGTCAAAAAATAATAGTCGCCCCAGATCAATCTGCTGGGGGCTAAAGCCATCGCGATGCTCTGGCAGGGCGGTTTTTAGACCACCCAGGCCACGCTCCTGCAGTGAGTCATAGAGCTGATAGAGGTTACGCAGGCGGCACTG
>JBMZST010000030.1:0-11773 GCA_049623265.1 Porticoccaceae bacterium | reverse complement strand
ACAATCTGTAAAAAGTACGGAAACAATCTCAAAATTGGGGTCTAATAAGACGCTATACTTTGAAATTAGAAAAGATGGGTACCCGGTAAATCCATCTACCTATATAAATTAAAACCCGTTACAGATTAAAACCAGTACTACATAAAAAGCAGTTACCGCGTGAAACAACAAATTGATAGTTAAGAATAAAAACCAAGCTAGAAAATGGGGGAAAGTAGTAAGACAGTGAACTAAGGTTCTGGGTTAGCGGCAGGATTAGCTGCTAAATTTTGGAAGATCGTGCAAAAGGGATGCGAACGTGATGGATGAAGCGTTTATTTTGGATCAGGAAGCTCAAGCTACTGATAACAAGGAAGACTCACCTGAAATAAGTCATCAGGTCATTGATGCAACAAGTCTTTATTTAAAAGAAATTGGCTTTGCCCCGCTACTGACGGCAGACGAAGAGGTTTACTACGCCCGCAAGTTCCAAAAAGGCTGTGAAGCTTCGCGACACAGAATGATTGAGAGCAATTTGCGGCTGGTGGTAAAAATCTCTAGGCGTTACGTCAACCGTGGTCTGGAGCTTCTCGATCTGATCGAGGAGGGTAATCTGGGGCTAATGAGGGCTGTTGAAAAATTTGACCCCGAGCTGGGTTACCGCTTTTCAACTTACGCCACCTGGTGGATTCGCCAGACCATCGAACGGGCGCTAATGAATCAAACTAGAACCATTCGCCTGCCTGTTCATGTGGTCAAAGAGCTCAATGTCTATCTGCGGGCTTCAAGGACATTGGCCCAGCGTCTGGACCATGCGCCGACACCGGAGGAGATTGCCGAAGAAGTGGGCAAGCCCGTGGCCGATGTGCTTAAAATCCTTAGCCTGAGTGAGCGTATCTCGTCCATCGATGTGCCAGTTGCAGATAAAGAGAAAACCCTGGTTGAAACCATTGCCGATGATCAGGGCTTTAGCCCAGAAAATCAGATTGAGGATGAGAATCTGACCAGCGCTCTCAATGAATGGTTAGACCAGTTGCCGGAGAAACAGCGAGAGGTACTGGTAAGGCGCTTTGGTTTGCAAAACCACCAGGAGGAGACCCTGGAGCAGGTGGGCCGCGAGATAGGCCTTACCCGTGAGCGTGTACGGCAGATTCAAGTGGATGCTCTGCGTCGCTTGGGCGACGTTCTGCGCAAGCACGGACTCAGTAGTAATCTACTGTTTGCAGAGTTGCAAGATAGTTAGTCTCCACTCGGTATGGCTGTAAAAGCCACGTCTGTTTGGGCAAGATAAATGGGCAAAAAAAACCCAGCAATCGCTGGGTTTTTTAACTGATCCAGTGCGGCAATTTTTTACTCAGCTAGGTAGCGCTCTCTGGATGCTAGAACTTCAGCACGGGCTGCATCTGCATTGTCCCAGCCTTCGACCTTAACCCATTTTCCGGGTTCCAGGGCTTTGTAGTTCTCGAAGTAATGACCAATTTGAGCGATCAGCAGCTCTGGTAGATCAGTCGCTTCCTCCACATGATCATACATTTTGGTCAATTTGCTGTGGGGAACAGCCAGCAATTTGGCGTCGATACCAGACTCATCACTCATATTGAGGACGCCGACAACGCGGCTACGAATCACAGCGCCAGGCATCACTGGGTACGGGGTTACCACCAGCACATCCAGGGGGTCACCATCTTCAGACAGAGTCTGAGGCACATAGCCATAGTTGGCTGGATAAAACATAGGCGTGGCCACAAAACGGTCGACAAAAATTGCGTCGCTGTCTTTGTCTACTTCATACTTGATGGGGTCGTGATTGGCGGGGATTTCAATAATAACGTTGATGTCATTTGGCAGGTCTTTACCAGCCGGAATGTCGTTGTAGCTCATTTCAATGGTTCCATTAGATTGCGTAACAGTGGGAGGGGGCGGATTATAGCCAGTTGATCAAAACTTGACCAGTCTGAATGGCTAAAATCCGCTTCAGCATACCTGTTGTCAATTTCTCACTGGCTGAGCTCGCTACTGCAATCTGAAGGTGATTGGCAGATTTATCTCGAATCTATCCGACTGCATTTCTTCAGGTAACTCTGGAAATGGCGCCGCCTTTTTGACGGCCTTAATTGCCGCCTGATTTAATAGCCGATACTCAGATTCTTGGGTTGTTACCACACTGAGCAATTCCCCAGATCGATCAATGGTTACACCTATGCGTACGGTGCCCTGTTGATTTTTATCCGCGGCTCGATTGGGGTATCTTATCGCTTTGTAAATTTTGGCCACCACTAAAGGCGTATAGTCGCGCTGAGCAAGGGCTTCGGAGAGATTAAAGTCTGCAATTTCTTCCTCCTGCCCCGGGGTGGACTCTGGCTCACTTTCATCCTCTGTTTCTGTGAGCTCGCTCGCACCTGAGGCCTGACCAGCACTGGCCGATAAATCTGTAGTCTCAGTGACTGCTGTTGTTGTCAGTGGCGATTCCTTATCAATAGCTGATCCAGCTTTTGCCAGTTCAAACTGGGTTTCTGCCACCGTCTCAGATGACTGGATGCTGGCCTTTGCTGGCGATTCTGCCGCTAATTCTGCTTCTGGTTCTGCTTCTGCTTCTGTAATGCGGGGCTCAGGAGGTGCCATCCACGAGGCTGCCAGGGCTATTCGGCTGCTCTGGGGTTGAATGTCGGTGAGCAGCTCATCAGCATCCATATCGATGCTATTACCTAAGAGCTGGTCTTTAAAGGCCGTGGACGGCGGTATGGGGCCAATCCAGGTACGCAACAGAATATTAAACACCTCTGGGGGGTAATTGGAGATTAGTTGGGTGCCATTAAAGCGCACTGAGGTGCCCTGGTCGGGGTCAAACAGATACTCGATAACATCGCCGGTTTTTGGTGCCGACTTGGGCGCACGCATGATATCGATGACCTCTTGCGCCGAGCCTGAAAAGCTTTCGCGATCATTATTAATTGAGATGCTCTGCATCCACAGATTGAGCCAGCGCCGTTTAGAGTAGTCATTAATAATTCTCACTTCCATGCGCTTTGGGCTCTGTTCCAGCTGAATGCTGTTGGCATTGTTGCTCAGCTTCTCCACAAAAAGCGCTGCGACAAATTGCTGTTTTCCTAGGTCATGGTAAATGGCGCTGCCGTTGAGCTGCAGCTCGGCTCGGACCTCATGAGAGAGAATCAATAGAAAAGGCAGAATAAAAGATAGTAGATAAGTGCTCGCAGTGCCGTCCCTGAGCTTGAGTTTTACCGCGCCATTTGCGAGATCATTGTGTGCATGGCTATGATTTTTCATTAGGATAGTTCCTTTCCTAGTTACTAAATATTCCAGCGCTGATACAGAGAGAAAAATGGCTGGAACAGTCCTTGTCCTAACTTTCTCGCGCTATATTTGTGTAGGCTAAACTGCTGTGCAACCGTCGGTTAAAAAAATATCGACTGCGTACCCAGTTGTATGCGCAATCTGTGCGCGTTGTCACAGTTACAGTATAGGTTTGTCAATTACT
The DNA here is from genome assembly GCA_049623265.1 of Porticoccaceae bacterium. Lineage (GTDB taxonomy): Bacteria > Pseudomonadota > Gammaproteobacteria > Pseudomonadales > Porticoccaceae > HTCC2207. The sequence goes on along the minus strand of JBMZST010000030.1, from coordinate 8,298 downwards.
TAGAGTACAAAACACTGCTCGATTGGCGCTGTAAATGCCAAAAAACCTTGATTTAGCTATAGCATTTATTCGTGATTTCAATAACGGCAGGGCAAAAAACCTAGTAAACTGTCTCATTGCCTGTTGCGTAAAATCGCATAACTTGATTAATGACTAAGGACTGTTCACTTTGAATACAAACCTCCGACTTGCCCTTATCTTCGCTCTGGCTCTTTCCCTGTGGTTTGTTAGCGGCTTCATTAACTCGCCCGAACCCCTGGATGAGGAGCCTGTACAGGTGGTCAGCTCCCTGACCAATGTGCAGGTTGTGGATTCTGCTGAACAGATTTTCAGCCCAACGATTTCTCTGCGGGCCAAGACTAAAGCTAACCGAGATGTGCAGGTGCTGGCACAGGTGTCGGGAAAAATTTCTGCGACCCTGGCTGAAGAGGGCAGTTTCGTCACCGAAGGGCAGGGAATCTGCCAAATTGATGCAGAGGATCGCCATCTGCGCCTAGAGCAAGCCAAAGCCTCTCTGGAGAATGCCGATATTGCCTATCGCGGTGCGCTCAAGTTAAAAAGCGCTGGATACCAGTCAGAGTTGGCTATATCCAAAGCCAAGGCTGGCTTGGCGACGGCGAGAACTAATCTAAAGCGTGCCCGTCTCGACGTGCAACACCTGCAGATCGTGGCGCCCTTCGATGGCGTTGTTGAATCGCGCCCTGTCGAGGTCGGTGACTTTATTATGCCCGGCCAGCTCTGCGCTCGCGTTGTTGAGCTTAGTCCGATAAAAATTGAGGCTCTGGTGGCCGAGACAGAAATTGACAGTTTGCGCTTGGGCAATAATGCGGTGGTCAACATTGCCGGTGTTGATTATGAGGGTGCGGTTATCTCCTATCTCTCACGTCAGGCTGATCGCAATACCAAGGGTTATCGCGTAGAGGCCACCATGGCTAACCCGGATCAGGCTATCCGAGCCGGTATCTCCGCACGTCTGAATATCTTAGCGCAGGGCAAACCAGCCCACCTGGTTCCTGCTAGCAGCATACTGTTGGATGATCAGGGCGAGACCGCTGTGCGAGTGCTGGGTCAAGACAGTATCGTCGACTCGATAAGGGTGTCGGCCGTGGGTGAGTCTTCATCGGGTATTTGGGTGACTGGCTTGGAATCTCAAGCGACTCTTGTGGTAGTGGGCCAGAACTATATCGTCGATGGCGAGCAGGTTAATCCCTCCTATCAATCCAGTTTTTTAGCCAAACAAAATTAATCATCTGAGTCCCTGTCTCTTATGAAATTTCTCAGTCTTATCGTAGATCACTCGCGAGCAACCCTGTCCATTATGCTACTGATTCTTGTTGCGGGCGCGGGGTCAAGGCTGTCTATGCCTGTGGAGATGAACCCCAATGTCACGTTGCCGGTGGTTATGATCATGGTGCGACATGACGGTATCTCCCCTGAAGACGGCGCTAGGTTGCTTATACGGCCGATAGAAAAAGAGCTTAAAACCCTTGACGGTTTGGTGGAGATGCAGGCGACGGCTAAGGAGAGCATGGTTGTTGTCACTGCCGAGTTCGAGGTGGCTGACAATATCAAACAGATCGTCGCCGAGGTGCGCGAGTCAGTAGACCGGGCCAAGGCGGAATTTCCTCAGGAAACTAAAGAGCCCATAGTCAATGAATTGAGCCCGAGTCCTGAGCCCACCATTGTGGTTACCTTCTCCGGTGACAATGTGTCGGAGCGTGAGCTCTACGCAGCGGCAAAATACTATCAACGGGAACTGGAAATGTTACCCGATGTACTGACAGCTGATGTATCCGGGCATCGTGATGAAGTGGTGGATGTAGTGGTGGACCCTGCTCGACTGGAGCAATATGGTCTGCGAGTCGATGAGCTGATACGTGCTGTGACCGTCAATAATCTGCTGATACCGGCGGGTGAGATGGATGCGGCGCAGGGGCGTTTCGGTATCAAGGTGCCGGCATTGATCGAAACTACCGAGGACATTCGGGCTCTGCCGGTACGCCATAGCGCCGATGGCTCTATCACCCTGGGTGATGTCGCGTCGGTCAAACGCACGTTTAAAGATGCCACAGGTTATAGCTTTATCAATGGTAAAAAGGCGATTGCCATCGAGGTGCGCAAGCGGCTCAATTCCAATTTGATTGAAACTGTTGAGGCTTCACGAGCTGTGGTCGAAAGATCGAGAAGCCAATTCAGTGCAGATATGGACATAGAATATGTATTTGATTCCTCGGTATTTACTAATCAGATGGTCGAGGAGCTGCAGGGTAATATTATTACCGCTATGTGTCTGGTGCTGATGCTGGTGGTGGCCACTCTGGGAATTAAATCCGGTATGTTGGTGGGCTTTGGCATCCCCTTCTGTCTTCTGGGCTCCCTGATCTTTATCAATTTACTCGGCTACAGTTTTAACTTTATGGTGATGTTTGGGCTGTTGTTGTCTCTGGGTATGTTGATCGATGGGGCCATTGTGGTGGTCGAATTTGCCAATACGCAGGCCGCTTCGGGGCTAACGACTCGCGAGGCTTATATTGCTGCGGTAAGACGTATGGCGATACCAGTGATTGCCTCAACTGGGACTACATTGGCGGCTTTTCTGCCGCTTCTGTTTTGGCCGGGGGTCTCCGGTGACTTTATGTCCTACCTGCCGATCACAGTATTTGCCGTGTTGGCCTGGTCGCTCTGCTATGCGCTAATTTTTGCCCCCACTCTGGGCATCGCCCTTGCTCGTCGCGGAGGTCAGCGCAAAAAGCTCCCTGAGGATCATCATTCTGAGGAGTCTGCGACTACTTTTTTTCAGCCACTTGAAAACGCTTATCTTAGTGTTCTGAGACCGGTCATACGGGCTCCCTTTATGTCGGCGGTTATAGCGCTGGGTCTGCTAATCGGTATTTTTAGTCTCTATGGCAAATATAATGCGGGGCAAGAATTCTTCGCGCCGATAGAAAGTCAATATGGCATGGCCAGTGTTCGAGCTCAGGGTAATTTGTCGATTGAGGAACAGCAGGCGCTTACATTCAAAGTGCAGGAAATTGTCGCAGACGTCGACGGTGTCAACCAGCTCTACGGCTATTCCAAAGGCGGTAGTATGGTGATATTTGGCACCGATGTAAGCCGTGATGAGATCAGCTCGTTTCTTGTTGAGCTTTATCCAAGGGAACAGCGAGATCGGGGCAGTACAGAAATATTCCAAGAAATCCGACAGCGCACCCAGTCCCTGCCTGGAGTCTATGTAGGTGCGGTGGAGATGGAGACGGGACCCCCTGTGGGTAAGGATATTCAAATACAGATTTCCTCTATAGACCGACAGGCTATGTACCGCGCCGCTGCCCAGGTTCGGCAGTGGATCGCCGACAATGTCGAAGGGGTGCGCGATCTGCAGGATACGCTGCCTCTGGCGGGCATTCAGTGGGAGATAGATGTAGACCGCTCGCGAGCCGCTATGCTGGGTGTCAATGTCGCTGATGTGGGTAATATGGTACAGATGGTGACCGGAGGAGTAATGATCGGTGAGTTTCGCCCCGACGACGCAGATGACGAGATTGAGATTCGTCTGCGCTATCCAGAACAGGATCGCCAGCTCGCCTCCATCGATAGTCTCAGAGTTAACACGCCCAGCGGGGCAGTGCCCATCGGCAGCTTCAGTAAACGCGTAGCCATGCCTCGAGTGGATTCTATTCAACGTATCGATATGGCTGAGACCGTCTTTGTTCTGGCTAACTCTGAAGAAGGTTACCTGCCCGACGATCAAACTCGTCAGATTGGTGAATGGCTTGCAACGCAAAAATTTGATTCATCGGTTGATATTAGCTTCCGCGGCGCCAACAAGGAGCAGGCTGAGGCGGCAGAATTTTTATCCACCGCCTTCTCATTGGCCATGTCGGTGATGCTGATTATGCTGGTTATGCAATTCAACAGCTTCTACCAGGCCGGACTTATCCTATTTTCGGTGGTTATGTCCACCGCTGGTGTGCTGCTGGGGCTCCTGATAGCACAGGCAACATTCAGTACCATTCTGACCGGCGTGGGTATAGTGGCACTGGCGGGCATTGTGGTGAATAACAATATTGTGTTGATCGATACCTACAACCATCTCAGACGTACCAACAGTCAGCTGACGGCCGCTGAGGCTGTATTTAAAGCGGCCAGGTCAAGGTTTAGACCAGTGATGCTGACCAGTGTTACTACGATTGTTGGTCTGTTGCCTCTGGCCAATGGGCTGAGTATAGACCTGGTCAATCGCAGCTATACCCTAGGTGGCATGGTTGCTTCCTGGTGGCAGCCGTTGGCCAGTGCCATTGTCAATGGGCTGGTGGTGTCCACGGTGCTGACATTATTGCTGACACCAGCCATGCTGCTGCTTCCCGGAATTATCGCCAAGCGCTTTGGCTTTAAGGTCGCAGAGCATCAATTTAAAGATGAAATGGCTTGATCGAAGCAGTGATAGCGTAAGTACGGAGGGGAACGCTACCCCAAGCTGGCGAGGTGCGCAGCAGTGAGAAAGATTATCCACTGCGACTGTGACTGCTTTTATGCTGCAGTTGAAATGCGTGATGACCCTAGTCTAGTCAATCTGCCTATTGCCATTGGTGGCAAATCTGATCGCCGAGGCGTAATCGCCACCTGCAATTATAAGGCGCGTCAGTTTGGTGTACGCTCAGCCATGCCCACGGGGCAGGCGCTGAAACTCTGTCCCGATCTGGTAGTAATTCCGGGCACCATGGCCAAGTACCGGGAAGCCGCTCAGCAAATCCGCCAAATTTTTTATCGCTACACCGATAAAGTCGAGCCTCTTTCCCTGGATGAAGCCTATCTGGATGTCACCGATTGCACTGAATGTCAGGGCAGCGCTACGCTGATTGCCGAGGAAATTCGTCGAGTAATCGCGGACGAGGTGGGAGTCACGGCCTCAGCGGGTATAGCACCCAATAAGTTTCTCGCTAAGGTTGCCAGTGATCTGAATAAACCTGACGGCCAATTTGTGATCACTCCGGAAAACGTTGACAGCTTCGTAGAAAAGCTAGAGGTCAGGCGTATCTATGGGGTGGGCAAGGTCACCAATGAGAAATTGCGCCGACTGGGTATAGTTACCTGTGGTGATCTGCAACAGCGCTCGATTGTAGAGTTAGTGGATAAGTTTGGTGTTTTCGGTAAGCGGCTCCATGACCTGAGCTTTGGTCGCGATGAACGGGAGGTCAATGCCAACAGTCGACGCAAGTCATTGAGCGTGGAGCATACCTATTCCGACGACTTGCAGGATATCGCCGCCTGTAAAGGCAAGCTCGCTGATCTTTTAATTGAGTTGCGTAGCCGTTTGCGCCGTATAGACAGTGACTATCTGGTGACTAAGCAATTTATCAAGATGAAATTTAATGACTTCAGCGCCACCACCGTAGAGCGGCAGATGGTCGCAGGCCTACCGGCAGAAAGTTTTGATTACCTCTGTGATCAGGCTTGGGAGAGGGGCGGTCGCCCGGTGCGACTGCTGGGCATAGGTGTTCGTTTTGTGGATACCAGAGAGCAGGAGAGAGCGACGCAGCTGGAACTGTTTCCCTAGCAAATCGCCCTGGATTGCTTATTTAATCGCCATGGGTAGACTGTTGGGTTGGCACTGGGATTAAACCATTACTGAGATGACGAGTTCTAAACAATCTTTACGCAGAGAGCTTCGCCGTAAAACCGAGGAGTTTTTGTCCCGTGGTGGTGAAATAAAACAGCACAATGCGGGTGAGACCGGAGAACCGGCCGATAAGCCCAGGGCCAGGTCTGTTTTTGTCAGTGCCCAGCCACGCCAGACCAGGACCTATGTCAATGATGCAGTCAGCGCGCTGGATAGCCGCAAAAAGAGCAAGAAGTCCGGGCCGGTGAAAAAGCCCAGCAAAGGTCCCCAAAAGAAAATAATCTACGACGATTTCGGTGAACCTCTGCGCGAGGTCTGGAGCGAGGAATAATAGTTATCCAGGCTTGCTTCCCTGTTAGGTAATGTCTTCGCCTCGCGCCTGCTTATCCGCATGGTAACTGGACCGTACCAGCGGCCCGCAGGCGGCCTGGGTAAAGCCTATGCTCTCAGCATAGGCCGTATACTCGGCAAATTCATCGGGGTGAACAAAACGATCTACCGGCAGGTGGTTGGTAGAGGGCTGCAAGTACTGGCCAACGGTGAGCATATCCACATCATGTTCCCGCAGGTCGTCCAGCGTGCGAAGCAACTCATCTTTGGACTCGCCCAGTCCCACCATTAAGCCTGATTTGGTGGGCACATTAGGGTTCAGTGCCTTGTACTCCTTGAGCAGCTTGAGTGACCATTGGTAGTTGGCACCAGGTCTGGCTTCGCGATACAGTCTGGGAACGGTTTCCATGTTGTGGTTAAACACATCTGGTGCAGTGGCTGTAAGAATCTCCAGCGCCGGGGCCATACGCCCGCGAAAATCTGGCACCAGCACCTCTACTCTAAGGTCTGGTGACAGCAGTCGCGCTTCACGGATACAGTCGGCAAAATGTTGAGCGCCGCCATCGCGCAAATCATCTCGGTCAACCGAGGTTATGACCACATAGCTCAGCCCCATCTCCTGAATCGCCCGGGCCAAGTTGGCAGGTTCGTCTGCATCTAATGGGTTGGGTTTGCCGTGGCCCACATCGCAAAAAGGACAGCGTCTGGTGCATATTTCACCCATAATCATAAAGGTGGCTGTGCCATGACTAAAGCACTCATGAAGATTGGGGCAGGCGGCTTCTTCACAGACGGTAGCCATTTTATGCTCGCGCAATATATCTTTTATCTGCTGTACTTTGGGAGAAGCAGACAGACGGATACGCATCCACTCTGGCTTGCGCTGAATGGTTTCGGTGGGAATTACCTTGACCGGAATTCGCTCTACCTTGTCGGCACTGCGCAGCTTTTCACCCTGCTGCAGTCTGCGGGTTCGCTTCGGTGGTGTAACGGACTCAGTGCTCATAGTTCTCTCTATTCAGTCCCATTATTAAATGCAGTGCTACCACTGCGGGTACAGTATTCAGTATAACCAAGCCCGGTGCTCAGACAGGCGGCTAATTTTTCGGTAACCTCTAAGATATCCAGGGGTTCGGAGGCCACATCTTGCATTTGCGTCATGGCGACACCCAGTCCGCAGGGATTGATACAGTCCCAGGGCGACATGTCCATAGCCACATTGAAATTTAAGCCGTGATAGCTGCGTCCTTTGCGAATTCGCAGTCCCAGCGACGCGATTTTTTCGCCGCTGTCCAGATAGACACCCGGTGCGTCCCGACGTGGGCTGGCACTAATCTGCCAGTGCCCCAGAGTATCCACCAGCGCCTGTTCGATCAGACTAACTAGGTCACGTACTCCCAATTTCAAGCGTTTCAGATCAACCAGCACATAGGCAGTGATCTGCCCCGGACCATGGTAGGTCACATGACCACCGCGATCGCTCTGAACCACCGGGATAGTTCCGGGGTTGAGGATATATTCCTCTTTGCCAGCCTGGCCCTGAGTAAAAACGGGCTGATGCTCAAGAAACCAAATTTCGTCAGCCGTGGTTTCATCGCGCTGTTCATTAAAGGCTTTCATTGCAGCAAAGCACTGATTATATTCGCAGACACCCAGGTGGCGAATAATCAGCGAAGACTGCACGGACTCAGCCATGGTTACAATACCATCTTGACCAAACGGCTAGTTTTTAAATCGGCGAAAATAGCCTCTAGTTGGGGTTTGCCTGTGGCTGTGATTACCAGCGTGATGGATTGCCAGCGACCTTTACTGCTGTCGCGAATGGTAATTCTACTGCGATCAAAACCGGGGGCATGGGTATCCATAACCTGCAGGACATGCTCGTGGAACTCCACCTGAGCCTCACCCATCACCTTGATGGGGTAGTCGCAGGGAAATTCTATTTTTGGCGCTTCTTGCTCAGTCAAAATTCAATACTCAGGACATCAGTTTGGTAAAAAATAAAATAATCCAATCAAACAATCGGGACATCAGGCCAGCCTGTTCAATATCGACCTGGGCCACCAGAGGCACATCGACAAGGCTCTCGTTATCCAGAGTTACCTGTAGCCGTCCCAGCTCCTGACCCTGATAGATTGGAGCTTCAATCTGTTCGTCCACTAAAATATTGGCGGCGAGCTTTTTCTGAGAGCCCCTGGGGAATGTGAGGGTTACGTCTTCGGCAATCGTCAGGTTTAAAAATTCTTGCTGTCCATACCAGACTTTGGTGTTTTCTTTAATCAGTTCGCCGGCGGAATAAATGACTTTGGTATCGAAATTACGGAAACCGTAGGAGAGTAATTTCTGCG
>JBMZST010000029.1:0-11851 GCA_049623265.1 Porticoccaceae bacterium | reverse complement strand
TTGCTGATTTCATTTCGCTTTGTAGAGCCGTCCTCAGCGCTGTTTTATATTGGTATGGCGGCGGGTATGTTTAGTGTGAGTTCCTTTTATGGTCCGGCATTTTCCACCGTACAGGACCTGACGCCAGTGCGTCTCCGCGGAGTAATGACCGGACTGCTACTGGTTGCCTGTAATCTGCTGGGCCTGGGCATAGGCGCCTTGATGACCGGTGTTCTCAGCGATGTATTCTCCGCCAATGAGATTTTTGAGCCTCTGACCAAAGCCCTGTTAAGCGCCGATCTACTGTCTGCCGCGGCGCCCTTGAGTTTTTTCGCCGCTTCCGTCTACCTCGAAAGAATGAAAGCCAGAGCCTAAGCCACTGATTTGGCATGGGCTCTTATATTGCTGGCATAGAATCCAAAGAGTAGCCCCAGACAAATCCGTAGTATTGATCTCTACAGTGACTGTTTTGGAGGACAGCGTTTATGGTAGAGGACACCCTGCGTATAGCGGGCGCCAGTGGATTTTGGGGTGATGCCGCCCGAGCCACGCCGCAATTGCTAAAAGACGGCAGTCTGGATGTGATTGCCTACGACTATCTCGCCGAAATCACCATGTCGATTATGGCTCGAGCCCGAGCTAAAAACCCTGATCATGGCTATGCCCTGGATTTTGTCACTGCGGCCATGAAGCCCAATCTTAAAGAGATAGCCCGGCAGGGGGTCAAGATTGTCTCCAATGCCGGAGGAGTCAATCCTCAGGCCTGCGCCAATGCGCTGCGTGCATTAATCGCTGATATGGGCCTGGAACTCAAAGTCGCCTGTGTATTGGGCGACGATATGATTGCCCAGCGCGATCAGCTTGCAGCCCAGGGCCATACAGAGATGTTCACCGGTGCCGCGTTCCCTGCGGTCGATAAAATCGCCAGTATCAATGCCTATCTGGGGGCCTTTCCGGTGGCTCGGGCGCTAGAAGAGGGCGCAGATATAGTGGTTACCGGCCGCTGTGTCGATAGTGCGGTAACTCTGGGAGCCTGTATCCACCACTTTGGCTGGGGTCGCGATGATCTGGACAGGCTGGCCATGGGTTCGCTGGCGGGGCATATTATCGAATGTGGCCCCCAGGCGACCGGCGGTAACTTTACCGACTGGGAAGCGATTGAGAGCCTGGAAACCATAGGCTATCCCATAGCCGAGATTCGCGCCGATGGCAGTTTTGATTGTTCCAAACCCGAGGGTACGGGAGGGCTGGTTAGTTGTGCCACCATAGCCGAGCAGATGGTCTACGAGATTGGCGATCCCCAGGCCTATAGGCTGCCAGATGTGGTCTGTGACTTCTCTCAGGTCGAGCTGCAACAGCTGGAAGAGAATCTGGTGCGAGTAACAGGTGCTAAGGGCCTGCCAGCACCCGATAGCTACAAAGTCTGCACCACCTATGCCGATGAATTCCGCGGTGGCACCAATATGACTTTTTATGGGGTCGATGCTGATCGCAAGGCGCAAAAACTGGCCGATGCGATTTTTACTGCCTCTCGGCGCACCCTTCAGCAGATGGGCTTGCCCGACTACAGTGAGACCAGTGTTGAGCTGATTGGCGCAGAGAGCCAGTTTGGCGCCAATGCTCAGATCAGCCATTGTCGCGAACTGGTACTCAAGATAGCCGCCAAACATCCAGATGCCGCCGGTATTGGCATTATGCTCAAAGAAGCCGTGGGTCTTGGGCTGGCCACACCGCCCGGCCTGTCCGGCTTTGCAGGCGCCAGACCCAGCCCATCCCCGGTGGTGCGATTATTTTCCTTTGCGCTTCCCAAGGGCACAGCCAAGATTGAGGTCGAGATCGATGGCGCGATCTTTGACGTGCCGGATACCTCGGGTCAGGTATTTGATCCGCAGAAGCTGGAGCGGCCAACTGTCCCCGCAGCGCCCACAGATGCGACAGTCTCAGTGCCCCTCATTAAGCTGGCCTGGGGCCGTAGCGGCGATAAAGGTGATAAGGCCAATGTCGGCATTATTGCCCGCCACCTGGACTATTTGCCCTATATCCATGCCGCGCTGACAGAACAGGCCGTCGCCGACTGCTTTGCCCACTTTTTACCGGCGCAAGCGGCGGGCCAGACAGCGGACTATGTGGAGCGCTTTCTGATGCCGGGCAGTTATGCCATCAACTTTCTGATTCACGATGTGCTGGGCGGTGGCGGTATGGCCAGTATTCGCAACGACGCCCAGGGTAAAGGCTATGGGCAGATTCTCTTGGCCCTGCCGATTCCGGTGAGTGCCGAGATTGCCCGCCAAGTCCAATAACAATTAAAGATATCTGGAGATACAGCCATGGCAGTATTTGCCTCAAAAATTAATACCAGCTCCGAGAGCTATCTTAAGCAGCGGGCCGAGATGCTCGAGCTGGTGGATAAGCTCAACGAGTTGAATAGCCGCGGCCGCGCCATCTCGGAAAAGCGTAAGCCACGCTTTGATAAGCGCGGTCAGCTAACTCCCAGAGAGCGATTGGCGCGATTGCTTGATCCCGGCATGCCCTTTTTGGAGATCGGCAATTTGGCAGGCTATAAGCTGGATACCAAAGACGAGGCCAAGTCGATTCCCGGCGGCACGGTGATTGCCGGTATAGGGTTTATCTCTGGCGTGCGCTGCTCCGTGGTGGTGGACGACAGCGGAATCCTGGCGGGCTCGTTAACGCTAGCTGGTGGCTACCGAATTAGGCGCGCCCAGCAGATATCCCTCGAGCAAAAACTACCCTTTGTCCATTTGGTAGAGAGTGCCGGGGGCGACTTGATGAACTATACCGTTGAAAACTTTTCTGAGGGCGGCGACCTATTTGGTGCGCTGGCCAAGCTGAGCAAAGCCGGTATTCCAGTGATCTCTATTCTGCATGGTTCTTCTACGGCCGGTGGTGCCTATATGCCGGGTCTCAGTGACTATGTGATTGCGGTCAAAAATACAGGCCGGGCCTTTTTGGCGGGCCCGCCGCTGCTAAAAGCGGCGACGGGTGAGATAGCCACAGAAGAAGAGCTGGGTGGCTCTGAGATGCATGCCACCACCTCTGGTCTGGCCGAATACCTGGCGGAAAATGATGGCCATGGCATTCAGATTTGTCGCGAGGTAGTGGCGCGATTGCAGTGGAATGATAACTGCCAGTTGCCTGAGTCCCGGGAGTTTGCCGAGCCAATCTATGATCCCGATGAGCTGGCCGGGGTAATCCCCGTGGACTACAGAACGCCCTATGATATGCGCGAACTGGTGGCCCGGGTGGTAGACGGCTCTGATTTTCTCGACTTTAAACCGCGCTTTGGTGTCTCCACAGTCTGTGTTCAGGCGGAGATTTATGGCCAGGCGGTGGGCATTATTGGCAATAATGGTCCTATTGATCCCCAGGGCGCCAATAAGGCCACCCAGTTTTTGCAGCTGCTGGACCAGGCTAATATTCCGGCGCTGTTCTTCCAAAATACCACCGGTTATATAGTCGGAACCAAGTCTGAACAGGCGGGCATGATTAAACATGGCTCCAAGATGATTCAGGCGGTGCGCAATATTGAGGTGCCGCGGATTACCTTTATGACCGGTGCCAGCTTTGGTGCCGGCAACTACGGCATGTGTGGTCGCGGCTATGATCCAGATTTTCTCTATACCTTTCCCAATGCCAAGATGGGCGTAATGGGTGGTGAGCAGGCGGCAAAAACCATGTCCATGGTTGCCCGGGGCAAGGCGGCCGCCATGGGGGTTGAGCCAGATGAAGAGGCACTGGCGGCGCAGGAGAAGGGTCTGGCCCATATCTTTGATTCCCAGTCCGATGCGTTCTATACCTCTGGCCATCTGCTGGATGACGGCATGATTGACCCGCGCAATATGCGCAAAACATTGGGTCTGCTATTGGAGACGGTGCGTGAGGCGCGCCATAGAACGGTGCGTCCCAATAGCTTTGGCATCGCCCGCCTATAACTCTGGAGGCTGAGAATTACCATGACTGATTTATCAAGAGCTGTACTGCCAGTCACCCAGTCGCTGCGATTAGAGCGCGACGACTCGGTGCTGAAAATCTGGTTAAACCGCCCAGAGGCTAAAAATGCACTATCCGCGGAAATGACCGAGGAATTAAATGCCGTGCTGGATGCGGTCTGTGATGATCGCAGCCTGCGCACCATTGTGCTGCGCGGCGCTGGCGGGGTGTTCTGTGCCGGCGGCGATATCAAAGGCTTTAAGTCGGGTATGCAGGCCACAGATGCAGACGAAGTAGCAGCCAGCAATCGCAGCTTTGGCGACCTTATGATCAAACTCAATGAGCAGCCCCAGGTGGTGATTATTCTGGTGGAGGGCGCCGCCATTGGCGGTGGTCTGGGTCTGGCCTGTGTGGGTGATGTAACACTGGTCACTGCCGAGGCAAGGTTCCGCCTAAGCGAAACCAGCCTGGGTATTCCCCCGGCCCAGATAGCGCCCTTTGTCACCGAACGGGTGGGGCTCACTCAGGCCCGCCGACTGATGTTGACCGGTGCGCGGTTTAAAGGTGAGGAAGCGCTGAGTTTGGGTATCGCCCATGGCGTAGCAGTTGATACCGCGGACTTAGAAGCCCAGTGCGAAACCATACTGGGCCATATTAGAGCCTGTGCACCGGGGGCCAATGCCGTGACCAAAGGTATTTTATTTGAATCATTGCGCCGTCCTCGCGCTGAGGCACTGGACTTTGCCTCCCGCGGATTTGCCCAGTGTATGTTGAGCCCTGAGGGTCTGGAAGGGGTAGCGGCTTTTGTTGAAAAGCGGCCCGCCTCTTGGAACAAATAACAGGAACCGTACTGATGACAGCCTTTACAAGTATTTTGATTGCCAACCGCGGCGAGATTGCCTGCCGAGTTATTCGCACCGCCAAAGAGTTGGGATATCGCACCATAGCAGTGTATTCCGAGGCGGATGCGGGCGCTCCCCATGTGCAGCTAGCCGATGCCTCGGTCTGTATCGGTCCCGGGCCAGTGGGGGAGTCCTATCTGCTGGCGGAGAATATTTTGGCCGCAGCGGCCTCCAGTGGCGCTGAAGCCATTCATCCGGGCTATGGTTTTCTCAGCGAAAATGCGGACTTTGCCGAGGCGGTTGAGTCTGCCGGGCTAGTGTTTATAGGACCTAGCCGAGAAGCCATAGAGGTAATGGGCAATAAGGCCGAGTCCAAGCGTCGCATGATTGAAGCCGGAGTGCCCTGTGTGCCCGGCTATGAGGGGCTGGATCAATCCGATAAAACGCTGTTGGCTGAGGGTAAAAAGATTGATCTGCCGCTGATGGTAAAAGCGGCTGCCGGGGGCGGTGGCCGAGGTATGCGCCTAGTCCAGGATTACAAAGCGTTAAGCAAGGCGATTAAGCTAGCCCGGGCCGAGGCCGAGAGTGCCTTTGGCTCCGGTGAGCTGATTTTGGAAAAGGCCATTATTCAGCCTCGCCATGTGGAGATTCAGGTATTTGCCGATACCCTGGGCAATACCATTCACCTGGGTGAGAGAGACTGTTCGGTGCAGCGCCGCCATCAGAAGGTGGTGGAAGAGGCGCCCTGTCCGATTATGACGCCGGAACTGCGAGAGCAGATGGGACAGTCGGCTATTGATGCGGCAAAAAGTGTTAATTATCGCGGTGCCGGCACGGTGGAGTTTCTACTTGATGCCAGTGGCGCTTTTTACTTTCTTGAGATGAATACCAGGCTGCAGGTGGAGCATCCGGTCACTGAACTGGTTACCGGTCTGGATTTGGTGGAGTTACAGATCAATGTAGCTCAGGGTCGCCCTCTGGGATTAACCCAGGACGATATAGTGCTGCAGGGTGCTGCTATGGAAGTGCGGCTGTATACCGAGGACCCCAGTCAGGACTTTTTGCCCGCCTCAGGACCAGTGGATCTATGGCAGCCAGCCACTGGGGTTGGAGTGCGTATTGATGATGGCATCTGTACAGGGCAGGCGATCTCGCCTTTTTACGACCCAATGGTGGCCAAGATAATTGGCTATGGGGATGATCGTGAAACAGCCCGAACAAGGCTGATTGCTGCCCTAAAAGAAACCGTATTATTTGGCACGGCCAACAATAAAGACTTTCTGATTCAATGTCTGGAAAAGCAACGCTTTATCGAGGGTGCAGCTACCACAGCATTTATTGCTGAGGAGTTTGCCGAGGCCGAGCTGGCTGTGATCCAACCCAGTGTTGAAGATGCTGCGGCCGCGGCGGTGATCGATTTAAACCTGGAATACCAGCGTCATTTCGCCAGTAGCACATTGAGCAGCCACAAGTTAAAGAACTGGACCATGGCCAGTGGGCTGGTATCCCGCAAGCAGTATCAATTTGGCGAAAATCTTTTCGACCTGTCTATCGCGCCTGTCGCCAATAGCGCAGACAGCTATCTGGTGGCCTGTGCTGAATCGCAACAGCAGATTAATATCCAGCTGCTTACACTGGATGGCAATAGTGCCAGTCTATCGATTGATGGTTCAGTCCAGTTGGCAACCTTTAAACAGCGCCAGCAGGGCCAGCTTTACTGCTCCATTGCTGGCCGCAGCGCGATGTTTAAAGATTTGATTATTCTCGACGGTGCTGTGGACGATTCTGCCGGTGGTGGTCGAGTAATAGCGCCTATGCACGGCCTGCTACTTGAGGTGTTAGTTAAGCCCGGCGAGCAGGTAGTCAAAGGCCAGAATCTGGCGGTATTGGAAGCCATGAAAATGCACTACGAAATACTGGCCGAGGTGGACGGTACTGTAGAGGAAGTCACTGCAGTGGCAGGCAACCAAGTGGCGGCAGATGAGGTACTTATTCAAATTAACCAACAACAAGAGGCCAGCTAATGGCACTAAAACTCTGGCACTGCGCCGGCTCAAGATCCATTCGTCCGCTGTGGACATTAGAAGAAATGGGTATCGAATATGATATCGAGGTGATGAAATTCCCACCGAGATTTACCCATCCCGGATACACCGATATTAACCCGATTGGCACCGTGCCTTTTTTTACCGATGGCGATACGCAGATGACGGAGTCTGCGGGCATTAGCCAGTACCTGGTTGAAAAGTATGGTCCCACGGAGCTTGCGGTAAAGCTCGATGAGCCGGATTACGGCCTCTATCTCAACTGGCTGCACCGCAGTGATGCCACGCTGACCTTTCCCCAGACCTTGGTGCTGAGATATACCATTCTAGAGCCTGAGGAGAAGCGCTTGCCCAGTGTGGCGGCAGACTATGCCAAATGGTTTCATGCGCGCCTGCGCTCGGTAGAAGAGGCCACTGCAGAGCGAGAATTCCTCTGTGCCAATCGCTTTACCATTGCCGATATCGCTGTGGGTTACGCCCTGTATTTGGCCGATACTCTGCAGCTAAGCACAGGCTTTAAGCCGAATACCAGAGCCTATTATGAGCGACTTAAGGCGCGTCCCGGATTTCAACGGGCCACGCGTTTTGACTCAGCCTCTAGGGTGTAAATCCGCCCGCTAGGATCCTAACTTAGCAGGGCTACGGTACCAGATTCGGTGACCACTGAGTCGCAACGGGTAAGATCAAATGGGAGCCAGACGGGGGGCAGAATGGCCCCAGGCTAGGTTCTGTGGGCTCCCCTGAGCAAGCAACTGCACACTAGGTCTAAAAGCTGGCCCTGAGCCGTATTAATAGGTATCTGAAAGTGTATTGACACAATAAATGCCATAACCTATGGTACGGCACTAAACCATTTAGGAGGAAACCCGTGGATATTAATTTTTCAGCAGAGGACTTGGCATTTCGCGATGAAGTGCGAGCATTTTTTGCCCAAGAGTTCGATAGCGAAATCACCACCAAGCTCAACAGCAGCGTGGGTTCAGACTACAAAGAAGGCATAGTTGCCTGGCAGAAAAAGCTCCATGCCAAGGGCTGGATAGCGCCCGGTTGGCCCACAGAGTACGGCGGCACTGACTGGACCTCTACACAGAAATTTATCTACGAAACTGAGCGCGGCCTGGCCGGGATTCCCGATGTGGTGCCCTTTGGCCTGAAAATGGTAGCGCCGGTTATCTATACCTTTGGTAATGAAGAGCAGAAAGCGCGCTTTTTGCCGCGTATTTTGGAAAGTGAAGACTGGTGGTGTCAGGGCTACTCAGAGCCCGGCGCTGGCTCAGACCTGGCCGCTCTCAATACCACGGCTGACTACGCTGGCGACAACTATATAGTCAATGGCCGTAAAATCTGGACCACCTTTGCTCAGCACGCGGACTGGATTTTTTGTCTGGTGCGTACCAGTAAAGGTATGCGCAAGCAGCAGGGCATTAGCTTCCTGCTGATTGATATGAAAACCCCGGGTATTACGGTGAAGCCGATTGTTTCTATCGATGGCAAACACAGTCTTAATGAGGTGTTGTTTGAGGATGTCAAAGTCCCGACAGAGAATCTGATTGGTGAGCAGGACAAGGGATGGACCTACGCCAAGGCACTGCTGGCGCACGAGCGCACCGGTATGGCTGAGGTGGCAGACTCCACCCGTATGCTGGACAGTCTCAAGCAGCGCGCCAGCGTTGAGATCAATGGCGGCAAGGCGATGATTGACGACCCGATTTTCCAGATGCGCCTGTCAGATATCGAAATGGAGTTGATGGCCCTGGAATATACCGAGCTGCGTGTATTTGCCTCTATGGCAGCGGGCGGCATGCCCGGGCCTGAGTCATCTCTGTTAAAAATTAAAGGCACAGAGATTAGTCAGGCTATTCATGAGCTGCAGCTGCAGTTGGCCTCTTATTACGGCGGCGCATTGCCCCATGACCTGAGTGCTGAGGAGCTCAAGCACGACTTCGCCTTCGAAGCGCGCGGCAAATATATGTACGGTCGAGCAGCCACCATTTATGGCGGCTCCAATGAAGTGCAGCGCAATGTTATCGCCAAGGCGGTACTGGGACTATAGGTTATCAACTGGGCTCCCCGCGGGTTGAGCCAAGCAAGAGTTTAGGAGTTTAGACAGATGAATTTTGAGTTTACTGAAGAACAAACCATGATCAAAGACAGCGTCTCGCGCTTTGTTCGCGACGAGTACGACTTTGATACCAGACGGGCCATTGTTGATTCCGATGAGGGTATCAGCCGTGAGTACTGGTCTATGTTTGCCGAGCTAGGCTGGTTGTCAGTGCCCTTTGCCGAGGAGTACGGTGGTTTTGGCGGTTCTGTAGAAGATATAGCGGCGGTAATGGAAGAGCTGGGCAAAGGCATAGTGGTTGAGCCCTATGCCTCCACTGTGGTGGTATTTGGCGGCTTGCTATCAGCCTCAAATAACAGCGCACTCAAAGCGGAGGTGATTCCCAGCATTATCGATGGCAGCTGTATGGGCTCACTGGCTTCCACTGAAGCCCAGTCCCGCTACGAAATGGCCGATGTGGCTACCACAGCGACCGCCTGTGATGGTGGCTTTAAGATCAATGGTGAAAAGACCGTGGTGGCCAATGGCGGTACGGCTAACAAGTTTATTGTGACTGCCCGTCACAGTGGTGCGCAGTTTGATCGCAACGGAATCAGCCTGTTTATGGTAGATGCCGATGCCGCTGGGGTTGAGGTCAAAAGCTATAAGATGATGGATGGCCAGAGCGCTGCGACAGTGACATTTAACGATGTGACCGTGGCTGAGAGCCAGCTGCTAAACGTTGATTCTGAAGGTATGGACCTGATCGACCAGGTGATGCCGCAGATTCTTATGGGTCTCAGTGCCGAGGCTCTGGGTATTATGTCGACACTGAATACCACCACGGTTGAATATACCAAAGTGCGTCAGCAGTTCGATACGCCCATCAGTTCTTTCCAGGTACTGCAGCACCGTATGGTGGACACCTTTATGGCCTGCGAGCAAACCAAATCTATGCTCTACCGTGGGCTCTGTCAGGCGGGCGAAGACGATGAGCAGGCACTGTTAAAGACAGTTCATGCGCTTAAGGCAACAGTGGCGCGTTACGGTAAGCTGGTGGGTGAAGAAGCTATTCAGATTCACGGTGGTATCGGCATGACTGATGAGTTAAATATAGGTCATTATGTTAAGCGCCTGATGATGATTAATGTCAGTTTTGGCGATGGCGATTTCCATCAGAAGAAGTTTAATCAACTTAGCTACGCCAGCTAATACGCCATGCAATCCTGGCTGCTAGTCGCATTTCTTGTCGCCGTAGTAGTCTGGATTATCTATCTGATGCTGCGCAGGGACTCCCTTGCGCAGTTTGATCAGCCCCCAGGCCAGCTGTTTAGGGCCAGTAACCAAGCGGCTCAGGCCGCCTCTGCTAGTGCCCTTGAAGTCATTAACCAGCGCCTGAGGTCCAGTCCCGCCAGTTCCACCAAGCTGTCAATCAAGCAACGAATTCCACTGATTCGCCACAGTATGGAAAACTTTTTTGCAGAGGATCAAAAACACTGCGTCAGCAGCTTTACTCCGGCGGATGCCGGTGGTGTGCCGGCTGAATGGGTGGTAGCCCCAGCGGTGGACCGGGGCAATGGTCGCCGCTTTCTGTATATCCATGGCGGTGCCTTTATGGCTGGTAGCCCCAAGAGTCACCGTATCATTACCAGCAAGCTCTCTGAAATCACTGACAGCGCTGTGCTGTCAATTGACTACAGGTTAATCCCTGAAAATTCGCGCATGGCTGGTGTTGAGGACTGCCGCACTGCCTATCAATGGTTGCTGGCCAATGGCCCTGAGGGGGAGGCTGCCGCCTCCTGCGTTATGGTGGCTGGAGACTCTGCCGGGGGCAATCTAACTCTTTCACTGCTAGCTTGGCTGCGCGATAGCGGAGGGCGGGCGCCCGATGCGGCGCTGGCCCTGTCGCCTGTAACGGATTTGCGCTTTAGCAGCCCCAGCATCCTGGGTAACCTTGAGTCCGATGTTATGCTGCGACCCCTGGCTCATCGCCTTACCAGGCTGCCCAGATGGC
Source organism: Porticoccaceae bacterium (assembly GCA_049623265.1). Lineage (GTDB taxonomy): Bacteria > Pseudomonadota > Gammaproteobacteria > Pseudomonadales > Porticoccaceae > HTCC2207. The sequence continues at coordinate 982 of JBMZST010000029.1, read as the reverse complement.
TGATCTCTGTGGGGGCACGGATTATGGCCGGACACAGCACCAAGGATCCAGTGTATTCGCCCCTGCTGGGGGATCTCTCCAACCTACCACCTATTCTGGTGATAGCCAGTGAGCATGAGATATTGCGCGATGATGGACGCCGCTATGCCAATAAGGCAGCTGCCGCAGGCACTCAGGCGACCTATTTAGGCTGGGCTAATATGCCCCATGTATGGCCGATTTTTTATCCCAGCCTGCCTGAGGCTGGGGAGGCCTTTGAGCAGATAGAGGCATTTTTCAATCAGCATACCTAACACCGGGGCTAGCTAGCTGGCTAGGTCGCTATAACTAACGGCTGGGTCTGCGTAGCATTAGCACCGGGGTGGATTCGGTATAGGCCAAAAACTCAGGGTCTGAGCCCCATTTCTTTTTCGCCATTCTCTCCAGCAGCGGTATGCCGCTAACTTTCGTGAGGAGCACATAGACAAAGATGGGTGAGATAAGCGTGGCTAGTTGCCAGCCCGACAGCACGGGTAGGGCAACCAGAGACAGGCCCAGCCAGAGGGTAATTTCGCCAAAGTAGTTGGGATGCCGGGACCAGGCCCATAGGCCTGTAGTGATAAAGCGATCGCGATTTTCTGGCGCTTTCCTAAACCGGGTCTTTTGATTGTCAGCCACCACTTCAATCAGCATACCGATCAGCCACAGAGCTATACCCAGATAGGCCAGTGGCCCCAGGGGTATGCTGGTATCAGAGGTCATGGCGGCAAGGCCGGCAGCCATGGTAACGAGAACCCAGAGCCCCCCTAATGTCCAGGTCATCAAGAACCAGGTAAATTGGGTCCTCATCACCACGAAGCGTTTGTCTTGACCATCCTTTTTGATTCGCCAGAACAGAAAGGAGCCCAGTCGGACAGCCCAGATAACAATCATGGCGCAGATAATCAAATCCCGAATATCTAAATTGGGGTTGAGGTAAATAGCGGCCAGTACAGTGCTGACA
>JBMZST010000028.1:0-12099 GCA_049623265.1 Porticoccaceae bacterium | reverse complement strand
TTTAGACGTGGACACAGGCGCACAACATACCGCTGATATCAGCCATCTTGTGGCTAAGTACAAGGCTGTGCCCGGCGGTCTGTTGCCGCTGCTGCACGCCATTCAGGCAGAGTTGGGCTATGTGCCAGACGCCGTGGTACCCAATATTGCCCGCGGCCTTAATCTGTCCCGCGCTGAAGTCCATGGCGTTATCAGCTTCTACCATGATTTTAAAACCCGTCCACTGGGCCGACATAGGGTGCAGATCTGTCGCTCCGAAGCCTGTCAGTCCATGGGCTCACGCCAGTTAGAGGCCCACGCCAAAGCGCTATTGGGTGTGGACTACCACGAGACCACAGCGGACGGTGCTATTACCCTGGAGCCTGTGTATTGCCTGGGTAACTGTGCCTGTTCCCCCTCGGTGCGCATTGACGATGATATCCATGCCCGTGTGGATGCTGAGCGCTTTGATGATCTGATGGCTGACCTGGGTGCTGGAATGAGCGTTCCTGCGGGAGGGCACAAATGAGTATTTATATCCCCCAGGATACCACCGCTCAGGCCCTGGGCGCGGAAGCTGTGGCTCGGGCATTGCAGACCGCCGGGATCGAACCAGTGCGCAATGGCTCCCGCGGACTGTTTTGGTTAGAGCCGCTGCTAGAGGTGGAGACAGATAAGGGCCGTATTGGCTTTGGTCCAGTGTCCAAAAAAGATATTCCCAGTATTCTTGACGCCCTTGAGTCGGATGCCAGTGCGCACCATTTGTATCTGGGGCCGGTTGATCAAATTGAATACCTAGCCAGTCAACAGCGACTTACCTACGCTCGTGCCGGCCTGGGTGACCCAGTCTGTCTGGATAATTACCAGGCCTTAAATGGCTTTAAAGGCCTCAAAAACGCCTTAGGTATGACTGGCCAGGGGATTGTTGATCAGGTCAAAGATTCCGGCCTTCGTGGTCGAGGAGGTGCAGCCTTTCCCGCCGGTATCAAGTGGCAGACAGTGCTGGACTGCGATGCTGAGCAAAAATATATTGTCTGCAATGCCGATGAGGGAGACTCCGGCACCTTTGCTGATCGTCTGCTGATGGAGGCCGATCCCTACCAGCTTATTGAAGGCATGATTATTGCCGGTTTAGCCGTGGGTGCTACCCAGGGCTATATCTATCTGCGCTCAGAATATCCGGTGGCCCATAAGCTATTAAATACGGCCATCGAGAGAGCCGAATCTGCCAATTTCCTCGGAAACAATATTCTAGACTCTGGCAAAATCTTCCATCTGGAAGTACGTTTAGGCGCCGGAGCCTATATTTGTGGCGAAGAGACCTCATTGCTGGACAGCCTCGAGGGCAAGCGCGGTATGGTGCGCGCCAAGCCACCCCTACCTGCTATCGAGGGTCTTTTTGGTAAACCCACTGTGGTTAACAATGTATTAACCCTGGCGGCCATCTCCACCATTCTGGCCGAGGGCGCAGAGGCCTATCAGAACTTTGGTATGGGTCGTTCCCGTGGGACCCTGGCTATTCAGCTGGCCGGCAATATTAAACGCGGCGGCTTAATCGAGCTGGCTTTTGGTGTGACACTGCGCCAAGTAGTCGAAAACTATGGCCAGGGCACTCAAAGTGGGCGCCCGATTAGAGCTATTCAGGCAGGCGGGCCATTGGGTGCCTTTTTACCCGAGTCCCAGTGGGATACGCCCATGGACTACGAAGCCTTTGCTGCCATTAAAGCCATGATTGGCCATGGCGGTATTGTGGTTTTTGATGATACTGCCGATATGGCAGTCCAGGCGAGGTTTGCCATGGAATTCTGTGTGGCCGAGTCCTGCGGTAAATGCACCCCTTGCCGAGTGGGCTCGGTACGTGGCGTTGAGGTGATCGACCGCATTGTAGCCGACGAGGACCGGGATAATAATTTAATTCTGCTGCACGACCTTTGCGATACCATGGAGATGGGCTCTCTCTGTGCCATGGGTGGAATGACCCCATTCCCTGTACGGAGTGCCTTAACCCATTTTGCGACTGACTTTACCGGACAGGGTAAAGGGGATAATTAAGATGTTAGAATTTTACGAACCCCAGGCAGATTACGGCACCCCAGCAAGCACCAGCACTGAGCTGGTAACCCTGAGTATTGATGGCATAGAAGTCACAGTTCCAGCAGGCACCTCAGTGATGCGGGCCGCAGCCGAGAGCGGTGTGAAAGTCCCGCGCCTCTGTGCCACAGATCAACTAAAGTCCTTCGGCTCCTGTCGCGTCTGTCTGGTTGAAATTGAAGGTCGCCGCGGATTTCCCGCCTCCTGCACCACCAATGTAGAAGCGGGCATGCAAGTCAGAACCCAGTCCGATGAAATTGCCAAGCTGCGCCGCAACGTAATGGAACTGTATATCTCCGATCATCCGCTGGACTGCCTGACCTGCCCAACCAATGGCGACTGCGAACTGCAAGACACCGCCGGTGAACTGGGTCTGCGCTCGGTGCGCTACGGTTTTGAGGGTGAGAATCACTTGCAGGCCGAGAAGGATGAGTCCAACCCCTATTTCACCTTTGATGCCTCCAAGTGCATAGTCTGCTCCCGCTGCGTGCGCGCCTGCGAAGAAGTGCAGGGCACCTTTGCCCTGACCATTGATGGCCGTGGCTTTGAATCCAAAGTCAGCGCCAGCCAGGCCGAAGACTTTATGGACTCGGAATGTGTCTCCTGCGGCGCCTGCGTCAATGCCTGCCCAACCGCCACATTGACCGAAAAAAGCATTATTCAAGCCGGCAAGCCCGAGCATGCAGTGACCACCACCTGTGCCTACTGCGGCGTGGGTTGCTCCTTTAAAGCCGAGATGAAAGGCAATCAGGTGGTGCGCATGACCCCCTACAAAGACGGCAAGGCTAATGAGGGCCATGCCTGTGTGAAGGGCCGCTTTGCCTTTGGTTATGCTACCCATAAGGACCGCATTACCGTACCCATGATTCGCGATTCCATTGATGATCCCTGGAAAGAGGTGTCCTGGGAAGAGGCGGTCAACTATACCGCTAAGCGTTTTAAGGCGATCCAGGCAGAGTATGGCCGCACCAGTATTGGCGCCATCTCATCTTCAAGGTGCACCAATGAAGAAGTCTATCTGGTACAGAAAATGGTCCGCGCCGGGTTTGGCAACAACAATGTCGACACCTGCGCCCGGGTATGCCATTCACCCACCGGCTTTGGTTTAAAAACCACCTTGGGTGAGTCGGCCGGTACCCAGACCTTTGCCTCAGTGGCCGATGCGGATGTGGTGGTAGTGATGGGGGCCAATCCCACCGAAGCTCATCCGGTATTTGGTTCCAGACTTAAGCGTCGTCTGCGTGAAGGTGCCAAGCTTATTGTGATAGATCCGCGAAAGATTGAACTGGTGAGTGCGCCCCATATTAAAGCCGACTATCATCTGCCCGTGCGCCCCGGTACCAACGTGGTAGTCCTCAATGCCCTGGCCCATGTGATTGTCAGCGAAGGCCTTGAAGATCGCGCCTATATCGAACAGCGCTGCGATCTGCCTGAGTTTGAACAGTGGCAGGCCTTTATAAAAGACGAGCGCCATAGCCCAGAGAACACCGAACAGTTTAGTGGTGTACCCGCCGCTGATCTGCGCGCTGCGGCCAGGCTCTATGCCAATGCCGGCAATGGCGCCATTTTCTATGGCCTGGGTGTAACTGAACATAGCCAGGGTTCCACTGCGGTTATGGCTATTGCCAATCTGGCCATGCTGACCGGCAATATCGGTCGCGATGGGGTTGGCGTCAACCCACTGCGTGGCCAAAACAATGTGCAGGGCTCCTGTGATATGGGCTCATTCCCCCATGAGCTGCCCGGTTACCGCCATATCTCCGATGGCGCCACCAGAGCTTTATTTGAGGGAGAGTGGGGCGTCAGCCTGGATTCAGAACCCGGCCTGCGGATTCCCAATATGTTTGATGCCGCTATCGAAGGGGGATTTAAAGGCCTGTATTGTCAGGGCGAAGATATTGCCCAGTCTGACCCCAACACCCAGCATGTGGAGTCGGCACTGCGCGCCATGGACTGCCTGGTGGTACAGGATATCTTCCTTAATGAGACCGCCAAATTTGCCCATGTATTTTTGCCCGGCGCTTCATTTCTGGAAAAAGACGGCACCTTTACCAATGCCGAGCGCCGTATTTCCAGAGTTCGCAAAGCTATGCCCCCCTTAAGTGGCAAAGCCGACTGGGAGGGCACCATGGCCCTGGCCAATGCACTGGGTTGCGAGATGAACTACAGCCACCCCTCAGAAATAATGGATGAGATAGCCCGCCTGACCCCAACCTTTAATGGCGTCTCCTATGCCAAGTTGGAACAGCAGGGCAGCATTCAGTGGCCCTGTAATGACAACACCCCAGAGGGCACACCCATCATGCATATCAATGAATTTGTGCGCGGCAAAGGCTTCTTTGCTATGACCGAATATGTGCCCACCGAAGAGCGCGCCAACCGCAAATTCCCGCTGCTGCTTACCACCGGCCGCATTCTGTCCCAATATAATGTAGGTGCCCAAACCAGGCGCACCGACAATAGCTCATGGCATGGCGAAGATCTGATTGAGATTCATCCCCACGATGCCGAAGAGCGCGGTATAAACCATGGTGACTGGGTAGGTATCAACAGCAGAGTAGGGGACACCGTACTGCGCGCCGATATTACCGAGCGGGTCAAACCCGGCGTGGTCTACACCACCTTCCACCACCCGGTATCCGGTGCCAATGTGATCACCACAGACAATAGCGACTGGGCCACCAACTGCCCGGAGTACAAGGTGACCGCCGTGCAGCTGAGCAAAGTGACAGCGCCCTCTAATTGGCAGTCGCGGCAAAAGTCTTTTGATAAGCAGCAGTTGGGATTGTTAAAGAAAGCCCAGTTGCAGGAAGCCCAGGGCTAGGCTGATGAGCGGTAGCTCTGGCAAAGTCACTCGCACCGTTTGGAATGTTGGAGAGCTTAGCGAGGGCTCCGATACTGTGGCCACAGAGACAGCCGTAGCCCTAGTCTACAATGGCATCTCCCATGTAGTGATGATGGCCAGCCCCAATGATCTGGAAGACTTTGCGCTGGGCTTTAGCCTGAGTGAAGGCATCTTAACCTCAGCCAATCAGCTGCTGGATTGCGAGCAAATAGAAACTGATAAAGGTACAGAGCTGGCCCTAACCATAACAGCCGAACCCTTCGCCAAACTCAAAGAACGCCGCCGTAATCTAGTAGGGCGCACCGGCTGTGGACTCTGCGGCGCCGAATCATTAGAACAGGCCATTACCGCACCCAGCAGAATAAGCGCAGACCTAAGCATCAGCCATAAAGCCCTGCAGCGAGCCATAGCTGCACTAGGCGGTGAGCAACAGCTACAGCAACAAACTGGCGCAGTCCATGGCGCCGCCTGGTGCAGCATAGAGGGCGAAATACGCTTGGTGCGCGAAGATGTAGGCCGCCACAATGCCCTGGATAAATTATTAGGTGCCATTAGCAAGCAAGACTCCTCCGAGGGTTTTGTGCTGGTTACCAGCAGAGCCAGCTACGAAATGGTCGCCAAAACCGCTAGCGCCAATATCCCCTTATTGGCCGCCGTATCAGCCCCCACATCCCTGGCCATACAATTGGCCGACACAGCGGGATTAACCCTAGTAGGCTTTAGTAGAACCGGCCGGCATGTAATCTATGCCCATGGCCACAGACTTAACTAAGAGAAACCCCATGTCCGCATCACAACTCGATCGCTTGGTAAAAATGGTCAATCAAATTGCTCTAAATATGAGTGCGAATGGCACTGATAAAGTGGTGGCTGATCAGGTGGCTCAGCATCTGGAAAAGTTTTGGTCGCCGCCGATGAAAAAACGCATTATCCAGCTACCATCAGATGCTAATGTTCAACTGTCTGCTGTTGCATGCCTGGCCATTCATAAGCTAGCAGAGATACAGAAGAGAAAGAACCCCTAGCCGTTCTCCAAACGTGACGGTAGCTCGGCTTTCGATAACATCTGTATTAAACAGCATTTGGCTATTTGTCCTCGCTAAGTTAATCTGCTTGATATACAGATGACAAAGAATTCCATGGCCAAGTCTAACGCATTTATTCCCCTAGAGTTCTCTCCCCAAGAAGAGGTGGTTATGCAGCAGCAAGCCAAAGCCTTTTATCAGCTAATGTCCAAGCGCCGCTCGGTGCGAGATTTCTCTGATCAGCCTGTTCCGGTCTCGGTATTGGAAGACGCCATTTTAGCAGCGGGCACTGCCCCCAGTGGCGCCAATATGCAGCCCTGGCACTTTGTGGTGGTGCAAGATCCAGAAGTAAAGCGGAAGATTCGTGAGGCGGCGGAGGTTGAAGAGCGGGAGCTGTATGAAAATCGCGCCTCTGAGGAGTGGTTAGACGCATTGGCGCCACTGGGCACAGATGCCAATAAGCCATTTCTGGAAACTGCACCGGCTCTGATTGCTATCTTCCTCAAGAAGGTCACCATTGATGAGCAGGGGGAGAAACATAAAAACTACTACACCTCTGAGTCTGTGGGCATTGCCACCGGCGTGCTAATTACGGCGCTCCACAATGCGGGGTTGGCGACTCTGACCCATACGCCCAGCCCGATGAAATTTCTGTCTCAAATTCTTGAGCGCCCCAGCCATGAGCGGCCGTTTTTATTGCTGGTTACTGGCTATCCTGCCGAGGGCACTAGGGTGCCGGACATTAAACGCCTGCCTCTGGATAAGATTGCCACCTTTATCTAGGCGGGCTTTTGTACGCCAACAGCGGTTTAAATCATGTATTAGCCTGCAGACTTTGCCATAATACTGGGCATCTGTGCCTTTCTATGGTTATTACATTCTATGTCTAAACTGACCCATCTAAACCCCAGTGGCGAAGCCCATATGGTGGATGTGTCCGCCAAAGCGGATACTGTGCGAACCGCCATAGCTCAGTCTCAGGTTGAGTTAACGCCGGCCATTGTGGCGGCGATTACGGATGATAATCTGCCCAAAGGCGATCTCTATGCCACGGCTCGTATTGCGGGTATCCAGGCCGCTAAAAAGTGCAGCGACCTGATTCCTCTGTGCCATCCATTGCCGCTATCCAAAATTACGGTGGATATTGAGCTGCAGGACAATTGCCTGATGATTACTGCGCTGTGCAAAACCACGGGCAAAACCGGGGTGGAGATGGAGGCTTTAACCGCGGCCTCTGTGGCGGCGCTTACGGTTTACGATATGTGCAAAGGGCTGGATAAGGGCATGATTATCCGCGAGACCAAGCTGTTAGAGAAAAGTGGCGGCAAGTCTGGGGAATGGAGCGCCTAATGGTTAATTTATTGTTTTTTGGTCGTCTGGGGGATTTTGCGGCGGGTGTGCCAACCTCGATCGAGGCCTCTACGCCAGCGCAGATTCGCGAGCTACTGGCGGCGGATTTTCCTGCGCTGGGCAAGGAGTTGCACGAGCCCCAGGTGCTGGTATCGGTCAACCAGATGATTGTTAGCTGGAATCAAAAACTCGCCGAGGGCAGTGAAGTGGCCTTTTTACCACCGGTGACTGGGGGCTAAGTCGGTTGAATCGCCTAAGTATCCAAACGGACGATTTTGACCTAGCGGCGGAGTACCAGTCTCTGCGCCAGCTATCATCGACTGTGGGCGCTGTGGTGACCTTTACGGGTCTGGTGCGGGATTTTGAGGGGCAGGAGTCTATTGATTCACTATCGCTGCAGCATTACCCGGGCATGACTGAAAAGCTACTGCAAAAGATTGTGGATCAGGCCAATAGTCGCTGGAACCTGATTGGCACCAGCGTTATTCATCGGGTGGGCAAGCTCTTGCCCTGCGATCAAATTGTGTTCGTGGGCGTAGCCAGTCAACACCGGGCAGATGCCTTTGAGGCGGCGCAGTTTATCATGGACTATTTAAAGACCAGGGCCACCTTTTGGAAAAAGGTCGATCAGGACGGCCAGCAGCATTGGGTCGAGAGCAAAGCCTCGGATCAGGCGGCTAGCCAGCGTTGGGCTACCAATGATTGAGTGGACAGAATGATTAACGTCGATGGTGTGATTCTCGCCGCGGGAAAGTCCAGCCGAATGGGTTCAGTAAATAAGGCTCAGGCCAGTCTTGGTGGCCGCTCTTTGTTGGAGACTGTGGTGGCCAGAATTAAGCCCCAGGTGGAGCGGCTGCTAATTAATGGTGATCCGGCACTCTGCGGCGATCAGGCGGTGGCTGATAAGGTCGAGGGTTTTCAGGGCCCACTGGCAGGACTGTATAGCGCCTTATGCAGCGATCAGTTATCCACTGCGGAATATCTGTTACTAGTGCCCTGTGATGGGCCCTTTGTACCCTCTAATTTAGCGGCTGAGTTGTACGCAAATACCGTGCAGGTCAGCACAGATATAGCCTGTGTGCGCTATCAAGGTGTTGCCCAGCCAACCTTTTCCCTCTGGCATAAGCGGTTGCTGCCCCAGGTTCAGCAGGCATTACTTGAGGAGCAGCAGGGTGGCTTTAAGCCGCTATTGCAGCGTTTAGAGACTGTGTATGTAGATTGGCCCGAGCAGCAGCCTAATCCGTTTTTTAATATTAATACGCCAGAAGATCTGGCTCTGGCCGAGACATTGTTATGTCCCTAAATGACCAGCAGTTTATGCGCTACAGTCGGCACTTGCTGATGGATGATATTGCTGAGGCGGGGCAGCAAAAGTTGCTCAATGCCCATGTGCTGATAGTGGGTATGGGCGGCCTGGGTTGTCCGGTCAGTCTCTATCTGGCAGCGGCGGGTATTGGCCGGCTGTCAATCTGTGATGATGACAGTGTCGACCAAAGTAATCTGCAGCGGCAGGTGCTCTATACCGGCGATGACTGTGGCAAACCCAAGGTTGACTGCGCTGCCCTGCGGCTGGCCGAGCTAAATCCCGAGGTGCAATTAAACACCTATGCCAGTTTAGTGAATGAGCAAATTCTGGCGCGTGATTACAGTTTGGTAGTGGACTGCACAGATAATCTGGTCGCAAGACAACAACTTAATTCTCACTGTTATCAGCATAAAATACCCTTTGTCAGTGCTTCGGCCCTGGGTTGGGAGGGGCAGTTAATGGCCTTTGACTTTAGTCATAACAGTAGCCTCTGTCTGAACTGTATTATCGATCAAGATTCGGCCGAACCTCTGATGAATTGCAGCAACTCAGGTGTGGTAGGGCCAGTACTAGGCGCTATGGGCAGTTTGCAGGCCACCACCGTAATAAGATTGTTGCTGGGGTATTTTAAACAACATGGGCAGGTTCAGCGGTATGATGGCAAGGCTGGGCAGTGGCTGCAGTTAAAGGCGCAAGCGGATGAGGGATGTAACGTTTGTGGATCAAAAGTACTAAAATAAAACATCAAAACTAGGAGTAGTAATCAGTGGCTCAAGACCCAAAAGCCCCAAGACGGTTTGTCAAAATCGCGGTGCTCACCGTATCCGATACCCGCAGCCTAGACACAGACACCAGTGGTGCCTATCTGCAGCAGGCTCTGGAGGACGAGGGCCATTATCTGGCCGATCGCCAGATAGTGATCGATGATATCTACCAGATGCGCGCTATTGTCTCCGCCTGGATTGCCGACTCAGAGGTGGAGGTGATTCTGACCACCGGAGGCACTGGTTTTACCGGCCGCGATAGTACACCTGAAGCGTTGTCGCCCCTATTTGATAAGCATATCGAAGGTTTTGGTGAGCTGTTTCGCCAGCTATCCTACGACGAGATAGGCACTTCCACAGTGCAGTCGCGCTGTCTGGCGGGGCTGTCCAACAATACGGCTATTTTTTGTGTGCCGGGCTCCACTGGCGCCTGTAAAACAGCCTGGAACGGCATTATTCGGCAGCAGCTGGACAGCACCTTCCAGCCCTGTAACTTTGTTCAGCATGTGCGCAGAAAGTCTCAGTAATGCTATCAGTTGCCAGTGCTACCAAAAAACTGATTGCTGAGGCTCAGCCTCTGGTAAATGACCGGCGTCGCGCCGGGTTGGAGTCTGTGCCCGTGCACCGGGCATTGGGCCGGGTGTTGGCGGCAGATATCCTGGCCGCGGTGGATGTGCCACCCGCCGCCAATAGCGCGATGGACGGCTATGCCTACTGCGCCGCTGACGCCGCTGCCAATAAATACCGGCTGCCCTTGAGCCAGCGGATACCTGCTGGTGCCGCAGCCGAACCCCTGGAGACGGCCACTGTGGCGCGGATTTTTACCGGTGGCGAGATACCCGCGGGCGCCGACACCGTGGCCATGCAAGAAAATTGCGTCGAGAGCGAGGGCTGGGTCAAGCTGGATAAAAAGGCCGAGGCTGGGGCGAATATACGCGGTCAGGGCCAGGATATTAAGGCGGGTGCGGTTATCATCACTGCAGGTACTAGGCTGCGGGCCCAGGAGCTGGGGCTGATATCCTCGGTAGGCATTGCCTCTGTGGAGGTATTTAAGCCCCTTAAGGTCGCCATATTTTCCACGGGTGATGAACTGGTCGAGCCGGGTATGCCCCTGCATCAGGGGCAGATTTATAACTCTAACCGGGCGACCTTAATTGGGCTGATCGAAGCTCTGGGTATGGTGCCTGTGGATCTGGGTGTGGTGCCAGACCGTTTGGCAGCCACCCAGCATGTGCTTAAAAAAGCTGCTATGCGAGGGGATGTGATAATCAGTGCCGGCGGCGTGTCTGTGGGCGAAGAGGACTATGTAAAAACCGCGGTCGAAAAAGTGGGTGCCGTGGCGTTTTGGAAGGTAGCCATCAAGCCGGGCAAACCTCTGGCGTTTGGCCATGTGGAAAACACGCCGTTTATGGGCCTGCCGGGTAATCCCGCTTCAGTATTTACCACCTTTATGATCCTGGCGCGCCCTTTTCTAATGGCTTGCCAGGGCTGTACTGCTTCCAAAGCCGGCCGGTTAAAAGCACCAGCACAGTTTGCTAAGGCCGGCGAAAAACGTCAGGTATATCTGCGTGGGCGCCTGACGCAGGAAGGCGTCGAAATCTATCCCAATCAGAGTAGCGGTGTGCTGTCCTCGGCCTGTTGGGGTGATGTCTTTGTGGTGCAGAAGCCTGCTCAGTCCATTGAACAGGGCGACCTGATTGATGTGATACCCTATGCACTTTAAAACCATAACGAGACTGATTTGACTACAGCTTCTCACACTATTAACCAGCTGACTGACTCCTTTGGGCGCGAGGTTAACTACTTGCGGCTGTCTGTGACCGATCGCTGCAATCTGCGCTGCACCTACTGTATGGCAGAGGATATGACCTTTCTGCCCAAGCAGCAGATCCTGTCACTGGAGGAGCTGCGAGACACGGCTGCTGCCTTTGTCGACCTGGGTGTGCGCAAGATTCGGCTTACCGGCGGTGAACCACTGATTCGCCGAGATATTCTCAAGCTGGTGGGTTCGCTGGCCAGCCTGCCGGGATTGGATGAGCTCGCCATGACCAGCAATGGAGTGATGCTGCCAGCTATGGCCCAGCCATTAAGAGACGCCGGTCTGTCCCGTATCAATATCAGTATCGACAGTTTAAAGCCAGAGCGGTTTAAGTCCTTGACTCGAGTGGGCGACCTTGACCAGGTACTGGCGGGAATTCAAGCGGCGGCCTCGGCCCAGTTTGAGCGAGTGAAGCTCAATGCTGTGATTCTGGCAGGATTTAACGATGATGAGATATTGGATCTGGCGCAGTTTGCGGTGGATAACCAGATGGATATCTCGTTTATTGAGGAGATGCCCCTGGGAGAAATTTCCTCCCACCAGCGCGCCAGCACCCAGATCACTAGCGAGCAGATTCGCGACCAATTGGCGCAGCGATTTCATCTGCTCGATAGTGCAGAAACTACCGGTGGCCCCTCACGCTATGTCGCTGTGGCCGGCACTGAGTCCAAAATTGGGTTTATCTCGCCGCTGTCCAATAACTTTTGCAGCAGCTGCAATCGTGTGCGTCTAACCGCGGAGGGTCGTCTGCTGCTGTGTCTGGGCAATGAGCACAGTGTGGATTTGCGCGAAATACTGCGTAGCTATCCCGGGGACGCTGAGCGACTTAAAACCCGAATTGTTGAAGCCATGGATAACAAGCCCGAGCGTCATTATTTTGATCCAGAGCAGGTGGATATAGTGCGCTTTATGAATATGAC